>JBKJUN010000929.1:0-5026 GCA_046590555.1 Bryobacter sp.
ATCGCCGTGTTTGATGGCTTGATTCCATTGGGCCCGGACTATGCGCAAAAGCTCATGGACTCCGCCTCCGGCTGGAGCGTGGATGATTTGACCAAAAGCCCGATCTACCAACGAATCGCCGGTGTGATTCCCGGCGGGGAAGCGCTGCCCTTTATCAAGAGCGGTCTCGGCAGCTTCCATTCGTATCTGTCGACATTTGCATCAGATCGTGGCATCACCCTCGATAGGGTCCTGGATCAGATGCGCGGAGTCATTGATTTTAGCGAGGGCAAATTAGACTTGTTGGCTGCTTTTCTCGATATCAGTACCAACTACATGGAGCACACAGGCATACAATCGGTCTCACGCAGTTTAATTCAACGAGCAGTCGGAGAGATCTAAGTTCCCTTATGCGCATTCCAATTTTCATGCTGGTTCTGGCGGCTTCAGGCCGCGCCGACTTCAGCTACATCACAACCATCAAAGGTGCTGGCCCGGCAGCAGGCGCTGTCACTAAGCACCAGATCAAGGGCAACAAGATGAGGATCGACTCAGGGTCGAATATCATTATTTCTGACCTTGATGCGCTAACCGTAACAACAATCAATACCGCTGCTAAAACCTACCGGGTCTCGCCAATCACGCAGCCGGGTGCGGCCTTGTCGAAGTCTGGTATGGAGATGAAGGCGGAGGTAAAGGACACCGGTCAACAGAAGCGCATCGGTGGCTTCAATTGCCGGCAGATCATCATGTCGATGACCATGACCGGGCAGGCTATGCCCATGAACATGGAAAACGAGATGTGGGTCTCGACTGATGTGCCGGGTGCCGCTGAGCTGAAAGCGATTGGATTGAAGATGGCCGAGAGGGGACTACTCCCTGCCAGCGGAGATGCGAGAAGCACAAGAATGATGGCCGATCTACAAAAGCAGATGGCCCAAGTGAATGGAATTCCCGTGCTTCAGATCACCCGCATGAAATCAGGCGATGATGAAAAATCGAAGCAGATGCAGGCCCAGATGCAGGCCATGCGTGCTCAAATGCAGGCCATGAAAAAGGCCGGAGGCAAGCAGGCGGAGATGGCTGAAAAGGCGATGGCAACCATGGGTGGGGCAGGGAATAGCAAGTACCTGATGGAAATCACCTCTGAATCGAGTGCCTTCTCAACGGCTACGATTCCGGCAACTGAGTTTGCGATTCCGGCTGGCTTTAAGAAAGCAGACAAATAATCTATGATTCCGATGCGCCATCGCGTTGTTGCGATGACAGTCCTCCTGGCCGGAGTTACCTACCTCGATCGAGTTGCGATTGGTGTAGTGGCCCCGCAGATCACAAAAGACTTGAATCTCACCAAGGTCGAGATGGGCTATGTGTTCAGCGCCTTCACGATTGCTTACGCTGCCTTTGAGATTCCAACTGCAGCCTGGGCCGACCGGATTGGTTGCCGTGGAGTTTTGACTCGCATCGTTGTATGGTGGAGTGCCTTCACCATGGCTACGGCGGCGGCCTGGAGCTATCTCTCACTGCTGGTGATTCGCTTCCTCTTTGGAGTTGGTGAAGCCGGGGCCTGGCCGTGTGTTGGCCGGGTCTTCTCACGCTGGATTCCTGCCGGCGAACGCGGTAAGGCGCAAGGAATTTTCTTCTCCGGTGCATTCCTGGCCGGTGCGTTCACACCAAAGCTGGTGGGTTGGCTCAGCTCGATGATGCCCTGGCGATATGTGTTTCTCGTTTTTGGTTTGGTCGGCTTTGTCTGGGCTTTCGCCTGGTGGCTGTGGTTCCGTGATGAGCCTCGCGACAAGGCCGGCACATCGCCTGAAGAAGTAGCCATGATTGAGCGGGAGCGTGGTCTCCCGATCGCGGGCCACGGCAACTGGCGCGATGTTTTCAAGCTGCCAATTGTCATCCCGATCTGCATCAGCCACGCTGCCAATTCGTGGGGTACTTACTTCATCATCACGTGGCTGCCTACCTACCTGGTTGAGATCCGCGGTATGAGCCGGGGGCAGATGGAAGTTTTCGCTGGACTGCCAATGTTGATTGCCGCTACTGCTTCGCTGTGCGGCGGTTATGTCACTGATGTAATCACCAAACGTATGGGCCTATCCTGGGGACGTGCCGGTGTAGCGGGTACATCCTATGCGATCTCAATGACGGCGATGTTCTTCGCTGCTCGTGTGGAAGACCCTCAGTTCGCCGCAGGCTTGATTGCTTTGAGCTATGGCGTGAGCATGTTTACTTTGGGAGCCGCCTTCTCACTATGCATTGATGTTGGCAAGCAGAACTCCGCTGTAATGACCGCCACGATGAATACGGCGGGCCAGATTGGCGGCACGCTCAGTCCAATTGTGCTCGCCTATCTAGTTCAGTGGTTTGGCGACTGGTCCATCCCGCTCTACCTTATGGCTGCCCTTTATGGCGCTGCAGTTCTGAGCTGGATTCTCATCGGTAGGCGGCTAAGAGATACTGTTCTCGATGGCTAACATTGAAGGACTTGGGGTTTTCTACCTCGGCGAAGAATTTGATCTAGACAACAAGCAGCGCAAGGGCAACCTTGTTCTCTATGAGTCGAAGCACCTGGTGACGCACGCTGTCTGTGTCGGTATGACTGGAAGCGGCAAAACAGGTCTTTGCGTTTCATTGCTCGAAGAAGCGGCACTCGACGGCATCCCCGCTATTGTGATCGACCCCAAAGGCGATCTTGGGAACCTGCTTTTGCAATTTCCTGATCTCAAGCCCTCAGACTTCGAAGCATGGGTCAATCCCGATGAGGCGCAACAGGCGCAGATGAGCCCAGCAGATTTCGCAAAACAGCAATCCGAGATTTGGACCAAGGGGCTGGCCGACTGGCACCAGGACGGCGAGCGCATCAGGCGAATGGGCCAGGCTGCCGAGTTCACTATCTTCACACCAGGTTCTCGTATGGGGCGGCCGCTCTCGATTCTTAAGAGCTTCGAGGCCCCTTCTGAAGAACTGATGGAAGACCGCGAGATGTTTACCGATCGCATCTCCAATGCCGCTACTGCCGTGCTGAGCCTGCTTGGCATCGATGCCGATCCATTGCAGAGTCGCGAACATATTTTGTTATCGCAAATTTTCCAGTCCAATTGGGCCGAAGGCAAGAGTTTGGATCTTGCTGGGATCATTAGCCAGGTTCAGGAGCCACCCTTCAAAAAAATCGGTGTTCTCGATATCGATAGTTTCTTCCCCGCTAAAGACCGCTTTGCGCTTGCCATGCAAGTAAACAATCTTCTCGCCAGCCCTGGCTTTGCCGCCTGGATGGAAGGCGAAGGCATGGATATCGGGAAGCTGTTAAGAAATCCACAAGGTAAGCCTCGCGTATCGGTGATCTCGATCGCTCACCTGAATGATCAGGAGCGCATGTTCTTTGTCGCTCTGCTGCTGAATGAATTTCTCGGGTGGGTGCGGACGCAATCCGGCACATCGAGTCTTCGTGCCTTGCTCTATATGGATGAAATCTTTGGCTATTTTCCACCCATTGGAAATCCGCCGGCCAAGAAACCGCTTCTCACCCTGCTCAAGCAGGCCCGCGCCTTTGGTGTTGGTATCGTTCTTGCAACGCAAAACCCGGTCGATCTCGATTACAAAGGCCTGGCCAATTGCGGCACGTGGTTTATTGGGCGCCTGCAGACAGAGCGCGATAAAGCCCGTTTGATGGAAGGCCTCAGCGGCGCGAGCGCTCAAGCCGGAATGGCCTTTGATGCTGCGCGAACGGAACGGATCCTCTCGAGTCTCGGCAAACGCGTCTTCTATCTCAACAGCGTTCACAACAATACGCCAACGATTTTTCAAACGCGTTGGGCGCTCAGCTATCTTCGAGGCCCGCTTACTCGCGAGCAGATCAAGAGCCTTACCGCTAAGGGGCCGCAACCCGACCCTGTTGCCGAGCCCAAGGCTGGCGCGAAGATCCCCGCACTTGCCCCCGCCGCTGCACGCCCTGTGTTGCCGCCAGAAGTACTCCAAAAATTTCTCGCTGCTCGATCTTCAAGCAAAGACCTCATGTACTTCCCCCACATGTGCGCTGCGGCAAAGATCCGCTTTACTGACCCCAAGTCTGGAATCGATGAATCGGTTGACCGGGTCTACCTTACACCAGTCAAGGATGACAACACTCCCGTTGAATGGGCCGAGAGTCAGATCGCTGACATTCATCCAGACGAGCTGGAAGGTGCGCCCTCAGAGGGCATTGGTTACGCCGAACTTTCTGGTGCAGCAACCAAAGTGAAGAACTATGCAGGTTGGCAGAAAGATCTTCTTATGCATATCTATGCCAATGAATCGCTAGATATCTTTACCGTGCCTGACCTGAAAGCTTTCTCGCATCCCGGGGAATCCGAGTCTGACTTCCGCGCCCGCATCTCTCATGAACTGCATGAAGAACGGGATGCTGAAGTGGAGAAGATTCGCACCAAATATCGCCCCAGGATCGATGTGCTCACTGAGCGTTTGCGCAAGGCTGAAGCTGCCAAAGAGCTGCAGCAACAACAACGCTCAAGCGAAATGATGAGTACGGGCATCAGCATTCTAGGCGGAGTGCTGGGCGCAATGTTTGGCCGTGGCAGTGCTCTATCCAAGACCAATATCGGCAAGGCTGCCACGGCTGCCAAGCAGGCGGGCAAGGTACTCAAAGAGCAAGGTGACGTCGGCCGCGCCGGAGATACTGTTGAGGCCGTCCAGGCGCAAATCGCCCAGATGGAGCAAGAAGTTGAAACTGCGGTGGCTGCCATCACAGCCAAACTCGATTCAGGGAATGCCAAGGTTGAGACTGTTTCGATCAAGCCCAAGAAGACCAACATCTCAATTGGCTTTACTGCGTTGGTCTGGGCACCCTGCCAGCATGAAGAAGGTAAGGATCCCGAGCCCGCCTGGTAGTTGTAATCCGTCTTCAGTCTACGTACAATAACCGCATGTCGAATTTCTCGCGTCGTGATCTCTTAAAGGTGACTGCCGGTGCTGCCGTTGCCTCTGCTCTTCCTGAATTGCAGGCCGCAAAGCGTTCTGCAACTGATTGGGTCAGCCTCGGCAAGAC
>JBKJUN010000232.1:0-3357 GCA_046590555.1 Bryobacter sp.
AAGCAAAGCTGGTTGAAGCTGCGAAACCAGGCGAAGAAAGAACTCATAACACGTTTTCACGAAGTGGCTGCAGAACTGAACCAAATCCAGCGTGAACTGCTTGAAGACTTTGGTGAGAAGGTGACGCTGCCGGCGAAGCCCAAGAAGGCTGTTGCGAAGAAGGCATCGGCTGGTGTTGCTACTGTCGCTGCCCCAGTTGCTCCAAAGGCTGTTGCGCCAAAGCAGTCTCCTGCCGTTGCCGCTTTGCACAAGAAGCTCGACGGACAGCAGAAGAAGTTGGCTGAAGCAAAGGCAGCAGGAAAGCCGGTCAAGGCAATCGAAGACCGGATCTACGAGATCGAAGACGATATCCGCCTTGCGGATGGCTAGAGCCAGGTGCGGATGAATAGCGCGGCAGCCATGATGAAGCCGATTGCTGTGACCAGGTTCTTTACCGTCTTTCGTCCTACCTTACGGGCTGCTCCCGCTCCAAGATAGCCTCCGCAAACAGTTCCTGCAGTCATCACCAATGCGTAGGGCCACGACACAAGTCCTGTTGATACAAAATAGATTGCGGCGATGCCGTTGATGCATGTTGCGAGGGTGTTTTTCAGGCCATTCATCTGGTGGATGTCTGTTAGGCCCATAATGCTTAGCGCAGCCAGCATAAGAATGCCGATGCCTGCTCCAAAATATCCGCCGTATAGCGCAACCAGAAATTGGAAGGCCATCGCACCCCACAGCCACGTGGATGAGTTGTTGAGATTTGGATCGCTTACTTTTAACTTGCGCTGAATGGGATCTTGGGCCAGAAAGAGCAGCGTCGCAAAGAGTATGAGCAAGGGCACCAGTCGATCAAAAACACCAGGGGGTGTGATGCGGAGCAGGAGTGCACCGATGATGCCGCCGATCAAGCTGGGGATGATCAACAAGAGCAGGCGGCGATTCAATCCACGCATCTCTGCCCGGTAGCCCCAGAGTGAACCGATTGAGCCTGGCCACATTGCCAGAGTGTTAGTAGCGTTGGCGATGACTGAGGGGACGCCTAGCCAGACCAGCGCAGGAAATGAAACGAGTGTGCCACCGCCGGCTACTGAATTGATTGCGCCAGCCACAAATGCAGCGGCGAAGGCTACCAGGATTTGAAAAAGGTTGAGGTTGAAGTCGGGCATCAGGCTCAGATCAGATTCTTACATGCTCTGAGGGCTATTCTGTAGAGGTCATGAAATTTACGTTTGGCTTTGTTTTCGCGGTAGCGATCGTGTGTGCCCAGACTCCGCGATTTACCGATACAGCTCGCAAAGAAAAATTGATGGGTTTTGTCTCGCAAACAGATGCTCTGTTTGAGAAGTACTTTACCGAGCGTCAAATTCCTGGCCTGGTCTATGGAATTGTGGTGGATCAGGAAGTGGTTCACATCAAGGGCTTTGGGATCAGCAACACAGCGACCAAGGCGGCTGTTGGCCCTGAGACGATGTTTCGCATAGCGTCGATGACGAAGAGCTTTACTGCGCTGGCCATCTTGAAGTTGCGTGACGCCGGGAAGCTGTCGCTCGATGACGCGGTGTCTCGATGGGTTCCAGAGATTGCTGGTTTGGCCTATCCGACAAAGGATAGTGCGCCGCTCACTGTACGGCAACTGCTGACTCACGGGGCGGGTTTCCCAGAGGACAATCCGTGGGGGGACCGGCAACTGGCGATTCCCGACCGCGAACTCTCCCGCTGGATCGATCAAGGCATTCCCTTCTCGACGCCCCCCGATAGCAGCTACGAATATTCGAATTATGGGTTTGCCTTACTGGGCAGGATTGTAGCGAAGGCTTCGGGACAAAGCTATGAGCAGTATCTGACTCGCGAGATTTTGCGGCCGCTTGGGCTGAGGTCTGCGACGCTTGAGCCGTCGAACAAACACGCGATTGGCTATGGCCGTCGTGATCAGAAGCTGTTTGAGATTTCTTCTTTAGCTCATGGCTCGTTTGGGGCGATGGGTGGACTTGTGATCGATGCCAAAGAGCTTGGTCGCTATGTTGCGTTTCACCTGTCGGCGGAGCCTGCTCGTGATGAAACTGAGGCTGGGCCGGTGAAGCGAAGTTCCGTTCGCGAGATGCAGCGGCAGTGGAGGACATCGGGATTTTCCGCCAGCGCTGGAACGGAGCTACGCGCAAGCGCCTCTGGCTATGGCTATGGTTTGAGTGTGAGCCGTGATTGCCGGTTCTCGCGGGTAGTGGCGCATGGTGGAGGATTGCCTGGCTTTGGTTCGTACATGATGTGGTTGCCTGAATATGGCGTAGGCATGTTTGCCATGGCGAATTTGACGTATGCAGGGCCCGCTGGCCCGATGCGTGAGGCAATGGAGTTGATGGCGCAGGCTGGAGCCTTGAAGCCGCGTAGCTTGCCTGTATCGCCCATATTGAAGTCGACTCAGCAAGCCTTGACGCAGCTTTGGAATCAGTGGAGCGATGCAGGCCTTGATCAGATTGCGGCTGACAATCTTTATCTCGGTCAGCCTCGGGCAAGTATCGCATCTGGGGTGGCAGAACTGAAGAAGAAATATTCGGATTGCCGCCCGGATGGGGACCTGATACCTGAGAATTGGCTGCGAGGAGAATTTGGGCTTGTATGCAAAGAGGGTTCAGTCAAGGTGACCTTTACCCTGGCTCCAACGAAGGTTCCCAAGGTGCAGGCGTTGCGCTTTGCTGGAGTTGGGCGGCCTACTGAGGCTTTGCTTGGGCTTGCTGCAGCCAAGGCTTCTGAGAGCCCTTACGGCAAGTGCAGCGTGGGTGAGGCGGTGTCGGGGGACGGAGTGGATTCCGCGACGTTCAAGATTGGCTGCCGCAATGGGGATGCGCTGATGTCTTTGCGTGATGCAAAGGCAAGTTTCAGCCGTGCCCCCGGTCAGGCGTGCACCCCTTAGGCCTTGGCGTAGTATCCGGTCTTGTGTCGCAAGGTGAGCCCAGGCTGCCTGGCCCTGATCTTGATTTTGCGGAAGCTGCCATCACGTTCGCCCTGGTTGCTCGAGTAGGCCAGGTCGTAGGTGGAACGCAGCATTTCAGAGATCTGGCGGAATGAGTCGCGAAGATCAGAGGACTCGGTCGCGTCGAATTCGAGGCCGCCGGATTCATTCGCCAGCCGTGCCATGTTCGAACGTCCCTGTTTGTTTCGCGCTGTCCAAATTCCTTTTTTGATTTCTGTGTATCGGAGAGTGAAGACCG
This sequence comes from Bryobacter sp., assembly GCA_046590555.1. Taxonomy (GTDB): domain Bacteria; phylum Acidobacteriota; class Terriglobia; order Bryobacterales; family Bryobacteraceae; genus Bryobacter. The sequence goes on from JBKJUN010000232.1 coordinate 3,192, forward strand.
TTACGCCTGTCTCGAGAGTCGTCTCGACGGTGTCCATAAGGTTGTTTGCACTTGAGTTATCTTCACCGTCGGAGAAGAGGATCATAGCGCGGCGGCCCTCCTGACCAATCATTTCTTTGGCTGTGGCGACGATGGCATCGTACAGTGCAGTGCCACCAGAGCGTAA
>JBKJUN010000312.1:0-3497 GCA_046590555.1 Bryobacter sp.
GCTTCAACCCGGATCAGTGGTTGCTCTTTGAGTAACTCGCGGCCGCGAGCACTCAGGTAGCGGTCTACCTCATACTCCATGAACTTCCTCATCGTGTTCCGTCCATACTGATGCTCCATCACCATCAATGCCGAATACTGGGCCAGCATCTCGCTAAGCGCGGTGGCCCCTTGCATATTTGCACCTATCACCTGATGCGCCCACCACTGGTGCCCCATCTCATGAGCCACGACATAATTCACCATATCGATGTCGTCCGGCTTATCGAGTTTGGCAACGAAACCAATCGATTCCGAGTACGGCATCGTCCCTGGAAAGGCCTGCGCAAAACTGGCCACCCTGGGGAACTCGATAATTCTGGTCTGCTTGTGCATATAAGGGCCAAAGTTTCTGGTGTAGTAATCAATGCTGCGCTCCATGGCCGACATCATCTTCGGTACGTTCCAGGTATGTTCCGGATGATAGTAGACCTCCATCTGGATGCCGTTCACGGTCTTGCGTTCCACCTTGTAACGGGCACTCATGAAGCTGTAGAAGTTTAGCGAATCCTTGTCCAGCTTGTAGTGGAAGTAGCGCCTTCCGCCTTCATTCCACTCGCGCACCAGTGATCCGGGTGCAATGGCGATCTGATCGGGCGACGTACTGACTACGCTCTCTACGCTCACCGAGTCAGAGTTGTTACTGATGTAGGTGTTCATGCAGTTTACAGTGCAGTCGCGCTGCAGCTTCGGCATCAGATCCTTCTCTGGCAGCCCACGCTTCTTGCGCTCATTGCGATCGTCGAGTTCGCCGTCTGGTTGATAGCCGATCTGCGGCACAATCCCGCTGTTGAAGAAGGTGCCGTTCTGCACAATCTGCATCACCCGCACTTCATCTTCAATGCCCTTCGGCTCACGCTTCAACGTATATTTCATGTGGCGCTTCTCGCCAGGCTGCATGGGCGGCTCCAGCTTGTAAATCCGGTAAGACAGCCGCTTATCGGCCATGCTCAGTTTGGCCCCTTCGATATCGACGAGCGTCTCAAAATCCCGGTCGACCACGATATGAAGCTCAGGAATTGCCTTGGCGGTTTTGTTCTCGATCACCTGATCGCCGCGCAACAGCAAACTCCGCTTCTCGGGATAGATGTCGATGTCGTAGCGAACGCTTTGGATACGAGGTTGCGGCAAGCTCTGATACTTCTTGTATGCCTTCTCGTATTCGGCCCGCATGTTCAGGCCGGTCTTCGGACCAATGACGCTGTTGAGTACCTGCGTGTTGTAGTAGAGCCAACCGGCGATCACAACAAAACACCCGGCAATCGCGATCGCTGGCGTAGTAATACGCTTTCGTGCTGCCTCTTTACCGCGCGGCCACCAGGCAACCGTTAGCGCGGCCAGCAGTAGGGCAAAGACGCCCCAATACGCCGTGAACCACCACCAGCTCTCAAGGTATGGTGCCATCCCGTAGAGATCTGAATAGGTATAAGAGGGTCGAGATCCAAAGCGAACCATCCGCGTGCCGACATCGAGAGGCCGCCAGATAAAGCCTTGAGCGACGACGAAGATGATGAAAGCGAAATAGCCGACGTACTTGTTTGGGCACAAGACATGGACAAAGAAAGCCAGCACCGTGATTAGGACAAACCAGGAAAAGTCGTAGACGAAGAGCTCGCTCAGGTAGAGGTCTAACTGGTAGCGGTGGTAGCCGAGCCACGATTGTGTCGCAATGCCGGTCACCATCATGAGAGCCTGCATCACCGCCATCACCCCGAGCAAAGCACCAAGCTTGGCAGCGTAGCGAACCCAGGTTACCGATGGAGTGACATCTTCAATCTCGTCCATACGAGCATCCCGTTCACGCCACACCAGCAGCCCGGCATAGTACGTGATCATCGCCATCGAGAATGCATAAAGCGAACCCTGAATCACCTCAAGAATGAAGTAAGTTACTGGCTGAGTAGAGTTGCCGTAGCCTTCTTTGGCCGAGAAGATAATCGATGGAACTGTATTGAGCAGCGCTGCAGTGAGCAAAACAATAAACGATGTGGTCTTGATCAGGCCAAAGAACTCAAAGCGGAAAAGCCCGGATAACTGCTGCCATACACTTTGATTTCCAGGCCGGTAGTGGACTACGGGCATCTCGACGTTGACGATCTTCTCCTTGCTCTCAGCTGCTGTTTTACCCTTCTTGTTTCGTTCGGCAAAACTGAAGCGGAAGTAGGTAAAGGCAAGAATGGCTGCACCAATCCCAAGCCACAACAGCCGGTTCCACAGCATCAGGCCCTCCCACCACAACACCTTCGTGTTGCGCTCTGAGACCGTCCAGTATTTGGTCATGAAGGTGTAGGGTCTTACGCCAAATGGATCCAGCATCGCCGAGAGGGTCTCGTTATCAATGTCTTCGGTGAACACATCAGAGACTGCATAGGCCACAAGCAGAACGAGCATGCCAAGAAATGAAGTCATTGTGCTTCGGGTCAATGAAGCAATACAGAAGACGATGGCAGCCACGAAGAAGGTATTCGGAATGGCGAAGGTCACAATCGAAGCAAGATGCGCCTCCCAAGATATTGACCGCCAGCGCTCAGAATCAATCCAGGGCATATAGGCGGCCAGAATTACACCAGCGGAAACACCCATCATCGGGATCACAGAGATGAGTGCTGAGCCGGTAAAGCGGCCCAGCAGGAAAGGGAACTTCTTGAGCGGAGTGGTGAAGACCATCTGGTGAGTGTTGTATTGGAAGTCACGCGCTGCGGCCGAGTTCACAAAGGCTGTCGCCATGAGCATCGTGAAGATGCCAATCAGCGCATAGTAGGTCTGAATGACAAAGGGCGCGTTGCGGTAAGTATTCGAGACCGCAGCACCCACCACGATCTGGTCGCTGCTGGTGGCGCCAAAGATCATCGCTCCGATGACAAAGAAGAAAACCCACACCATCATGCTGCGGAGCCAGTAGCGAATTTCGAATGACAGAAGATTGATAAACATATGGAAGTCCTAGCCGATCTCGTTGATCTTGGAAAAGAATACGTCTTCCAGCCCTGGCTGCGCCAATGCAAAGCCTTCGTCCAGTGCGGTCTCGCTATAGACATGGATCAATGGCCGCCCAGCCACCATCTTGTTTGAGATCACCTTGTATTGGGTCTCGTAATCCTTCAGCTCAGACTTGGCAATCTTGCGGCTGTAGATCTTACCGGCAAGTGACTCAACCGCCGTATCTGGCCCGCCCTCATAGAGCACTCTCCCCTTATGGATGATTGCCATCTTGCTGCAGAGCTCAAGAACGTCTTCGACGATGTGTGTCGACAGGATCACGATGACACTCTCGCCTACCTCTGCGAGGAGGTTGTAGAAGCGGTTGCGCTCGCCAGGGTCGAGGCCGGCGGTGGGTTCATCGACGATCAGGAGTTTGGGGTTGCCGATCAGGGCCTGAGCAATACCGAAGCGCTGGCGCATACCGCCGGAGTAGCTCAAGAGGGCTTTCTTGCGGTGGTCAAAGAGATTTACCTTCTG
>JBKJUN010000348.1:0-2746 GCA_046590555.1 Bryobacter sp.
TCAAGAACTACATCGGTAATTCCAACACCACTCGCGACCCCGGCTATCAGATCCGTCAGGCGAAAATTGCCATCGGCTCCGGTGGTGCCCTCGGCCTCGGTATGATGCAGGGCCGTCAAAAACTCTTATATCTCCCTGAAGCCCACACCGACTGTATCTACGCCGTTATCGGCGAGGAACTCGGCCTCTGGGGTGCTTCTGCCTTGATCGGCGGTTACTTCCTGATCTTCTGGCGGGGCTTCAGACTCTTCTGGTTGGCCAAAGAAGACTTCGGCCGTTATCTCGCCTTGGGCATCAGCATCTCCTTGCTAGTCCAGGCCCTCATCAACATCAGCGTCGTCCTCGACATGGGCCCCGCCAAAGGCATTCCCTTGCCACTCATCAGCTATGGTGGAAGTTCCTTGATGAGCAGTCTCATCTCCCTCGGCATCTTGATGAGTGTCAGTGAGGATGCCCAGTGGCTGGAAAGTGCTTCCTGATGGCAGGTGGAGGAACCGGCGGCCATGTCATGCCTCTGCTCGCAGTAGCAGAACAGTTACGCACTCGCGGCCACTCGCCGTACTTCATCGGCACCAAAACCGGCTTTGAAGCGCGCCTCGTCCCCGAACGAAAGTTCCCGATTGAATACATCGAAATCGGCGGCTTCGTAGGTCTTGGCATTGCCCGAAAACTCAAATTGATTTACCAACTGCCGCTGGCGATTCTGCGTTGCCTTGCTTCCATCCGCAAGAACAAACCCGTCGCCTGCTTCAGTCTGGGCGGTTACGCAGCCGCGCCGCCTGTAGTCGCAAGCCTCCTCAGTGGCCTGCCGCTCGTGGTCATGGAACCAAACGCCATGCCCGGAGTCGTCAACCGCTGGATGGGACGCTTCGCCTATAAAGCCTTGCTCTCCTTCTCCCAGGCCGCCAGCTTCTTCCCTTCCCGGGCCGTCGAGATCACTGGCCTCCCGGTACGTGAAGAGTTCTTCGCAATCGAAGCCAAACCCTTCACTGGTGAGCTGACACTCCTGGTAACCGGAGGCAGCCAAGGCTCTCAAACCCTCAACAATGCCGTACGCGATTTGTGGCCATTGCTCCACGGCTTTAACGTCCGCCTCATTCATCAGTGCGGCTTCCGTCAGGAGGAACAACTTCGACAGGATTTCACTCAAACCTGCCTCAAGGGAGAAGTGAAAGCCTTTATTCAGGACATGCCCGCCGCTTACAAAGCGGCAGATTTAGTGCTTTGCCGCGCGGGTGCCGGCACAGTCAGCGAACTCGCCGCCGCCGGCCGGCCAGCCATTCTCGTTCCCTTCCCCTTCGCGGCAGATGACCACCAGGCTAGGAACGCTGAGGCTGTAGTTGAAGCTGGTGCCGGCCTGATGTATCGCGATACCGAACTCACGGGCCAAGTCCTCTTCAAGATCATCCAGGATTTCATGGACAACCCGGCCTCTCTCGCCAGCATGGCAGACAAGGCTACAGCGCTCCGCAAGACCGGCGCAGCTGCCCGCGCGGCTGATATCCTATTAAAATTAGATAAAACGTAAACTGGCTAAAATGTTTTTTCGTAAGCAACACTTCCATTTCGTAGGCATCGGCGGCATCGGCATGAGCGGCATCGCCGAAGTCTTGCTTACTCTTGGCCATCGCGTCTCCGGTTCAGACCTCAAACTCACCCCCATCACCCAGCGCCTCGAAGGCCTCGGGGCCAGGATTTTCGTCGGCCATAACTCAGAAAACATCGAAGCGGATGTCACCGCCCTGGTCGTAACATCGGCAGTCAACGAAACCAACTCCGAGATCCAGGAAGCCCGCCGCCGCAAGGTCCCGGTGATCCCGAGAGGCGAACTGCTCTCTGAGCTCATGCGCCTTAAGTATGGCGTCGCCATCGGTGGCAGCCACGGCAAGACAACAACCACTTCGATGGCCGCCACTATCCTCGCCAACGGCGGCCTCGACCCAACCGTCGTAGTCGGTGGCCGTGTCAGCACCATGGGCGGCTCAAATGCCCGCGTCGGCCAGAGCGACCTCCTCGTGGTCGAGAGCGACGAAAGCGACGGCAGCTTCCTCAAGCTCGCCCCGATCATCGCCGTAGTCACCAATATCGACCGCGAACACCTTGACTACTACAAGACCTTTGAGCGTGTCCTCCAAAGCTTCACCGACTTTGTCAATCGCGTCCCCTTCTACGGCACGTCGATCCTCTGCATCGACGACGAGAATGTCCAGCGCATCATGCCTGATATCCGTCGCCGCGTCGTCACCTACGGCACCACACCACAAGCTGACCTCATCATCCGCAACATCGAGATGGGCAAGGCTTCTTCGTCCTTCGAGATCCACCGCCAGGGCGACAACCTCGGCCGCTTCGAAGTTCATGTCACCGGTGCCCACAACATCCTCAATGCCACAGCATCGATTGCCGTCTCACTCGAGCTTGGTCTCGAACCCGCAGTAATTGCAACAGGCCTCGCCGCCTTCCAGGGCGTCGATCGCCGCTTCCAACTAAAGGGTGAAGCCGCCGGCGTCACAGTCATCGACGACTACGGCCACCATCCGACTGAAGTCCGCGCGACCCTAAACGCTGCCCGCCAGCGCCAGTTCGCCAAAATCCACGTCCTCTTCCAGCCCCATCGCTACACACGCACCGAAATCCTGATGGACGACTTTGCCCGCAGCTTCTTCGATGCCGACACCGTCACCATGCTCGACATCTATGCTGCCAGCGAAGCTCCGATCGAAGGGGTCGACACTTCGGTTTTAAT
>JBKJUN010000378.1:0-1413 GCA_046590555.1 Bryobacter sp.
AGGCGGTGGTTGTGCTGTCCCACGGTTTGACCCACGAGCGAGAGATTCCGAACCAGTAGATTGAACGTGCCATCGAACGCAAAAGACAAGTCGAAGGAAACTTCAAACGTTATGCCTACAGACCCGAGTAAAGGTAAAGCTGCGCGCAAATTTGAATCGAAGACTGTTCAGTACCTCTACGACCGCTATGTGGGGGACGATCGGAAGCAGGTTGAGGAGTATGAGGACGTTGTACTGAATGCCGAGATTGCGCGTAAGATTTACGAGTTCAGGACGAAAGCGGGATTGAGCCAGCGTGAGCTTGCCAAGCGGGTGGGGACTTCGGCTTCGGCTATCTGTCGCCTGGAAGATGCCGATTACGAGGGGCACTCGCTATTGCTGCTCAAGCGAATTGCGGATGCGCTGGATCGCCGAGTCGAAATTCGCTTCGTGCCTGTGAAGCGGCTTCGCACGGCATAGGGCGTGGTGATTCGAGGCTGGGATGGAGGTGTCTGAAGAGGCTGCCGCCCGGCCCTCCGGCCCTCAGAGAAGCTCCAGGAACTGCTGCACTGTGATGCCAGCTTCATTGAGAATTTGCCGTAGAGTGCCAGGTCTTAGGGCTTTGTGATCGGGAATGATTACCCTTGCATAGGGGGCGTCTCTGCGAAGAACAATATGGCTTCCTTTTTGCCGCCGATAAACGAATCCGATCCGCTCCAGGGCTTTTTGCATTGCACGGCCGGAGACATCCGATGGCAGCTTCATCAGGGCGTAGTTGTAACCAATTCAACGTATTCGAGCGAGGCTTCTTCGGGCACTGGATCGCCAGATAAACGGCAGTCTTCGATATAAAGATCAATTGCCTCGTGGATGTTTTTGAGGGCCTCTTCGCGGCTATCTCCCTGGGAGACGCAACCGGGAAGAACTGGAACGGACGCCACGAATCCGCCATCAGATTCACGTTCTAAAACAACTGTGTATTTCATGTCTACTGTCTTCCTAAAACCTCAGTTTACAGGTTCCTGTGGAGGTGGTGTAGCAGTTGTTCGGCTCCAGGATGAACATGAATCGGTCGAGGCTGGTTTTTTCTCGGGTGGGGAGTTCTTCGCAGGTTTGGCTGCGCCAGCAGCCTATGGGTTTGGTTCGGGTTCAGGTGGGCTGGGGCTTGTGGCGGTTCTTGGAATTGTAGGCTTCGACGCGTTCTTTCAGATTGTCAATGCGGGGTGGGTTCTTTTGAGGGTGTGGTTGATGTTGGTCTGGTAATCGTGATAGCAAAGCTCTTTCGTAGTTGGCTTTCCGCCTGTGAAGCGGCTACGCACGGCACAGGGAGTGGTGATTCGAGGCTTGGACGGACTTATGTGAAGAGGCTGTCCGCCGACCGTCTCCCGGCCCTCAGAGAAGTTCCATGAACTGCTGCACTGTGATGCCAGCTTC
>JBKJUN010000427.1:0-2978 GCA_046590555.1 Bryobacter sp.
TCACAGGCACGCAGGAAGACACCTTTGAACAGAATCGTCGCAGTACCCAAAACTCCTTCGGTTTCGATGGAATGCTTTACGGCCGGCCCAGCTCCAGCCGCTGGCGCCCCTACGTAGCAGGCGGCACAGGCTTCATTCATCTCAACAGCCGCGCCCAAACCCTGGTCATCTTAAAGGGCCGCCCCACTCTACCCCCAGACACCTTCTCTGCCACCAAGCCCTACTGGCGCACCGCCGTCGGCATCGACCTCCAACTCCGCCCCAAATGGCACTTCCGCTACACCTTCTGGGAGACCGTTACCTCCAATCCCCTCAGTGCACAACTCCGCCCCCCAGGCAAAGCCCTCTTCCTGAATTTCTTGAATAACTTCGGGATCGTTCGCGAATTCTAGCGAGGCTGAAATTCGCAATAAGGGCAATTCGACCAATAAATCGGCGCGTTCTCAATACGTTCACCAGCCACTCGCGCATGGCACACGTGGCAATATTGGAAGCTCTGCATATTCTTCTCTGCCGGCAGAATCTCAATCAGCTTCTCAAACACACACACACCCCGGCCATTGGCTTCAGTCTCCTTCAGGCTCATCAGCGGCCCCTCCAACTGCTGCATCTCTATCAGCCGCGAATACAATTTCGACTTCAGACATGAAGAAGCAAGCGACTCTTCTTCATCACAAAGCTCTGCTATTTGTTCCATCCAGTTGTCTTGGTTCACTTGTTCTCCCCCTTTGCTTGCCATGCTTCCTTAAACTGCTCCCTGGCCCTTGCCAGTAACCTCTCCACTGCTTTAGGCGTGCGCCCAATCTCAGCCCCGATCTCCTCGGCGCTCTTCTTCTCCCAATACCGCCACAGCAATACCGTCCGGTAATCTTCCGGCAACTGCGTAAGGATCGAAGAAATTCGAGCCTGCGCCTGCGCCGTCCCAAGTTGAACCTCAAGCCCATCGCTTGAATCCGCCAACTCCTCATCATCATCAGGGAATGAAACACACTTGAGCACCTGCCGGTAATGGTCTTGTACCTTATGCCTCGCAATCCCAAGCATCCACTGCTTCAGCGGCGCTCCACCTTCATATCTGCCAAGCGATTTCCAAGCCGTCAAAAAGACTTCCTGAACCAGGTCATCAACCGCCTCCACTCTCGGCTGAAGCCGAAAGCGGACATAGCGATAGACCGGATCTGAATAGAGCTGAACAAACTCAGCTGAGGCTTTACGGTCCCGTTGAAGAACAGCTTTTGCCAGCTCCAGATCTATATCCACTCGATTTGGGCTAAGGACAATCAATGCAATCTAATCATCATGTCGCAAATCCGGCACATTTCCCCCTCCAACTGCCGCAAGAGCCTTCCGGTGCTCGACAGCTTTCCCCTCGATAAACCGTTTCGTCAGCCAGACAAAGCCCAAACTCTGCGTCCATTCTGATACCAGATTCCCCACCACCTGCCCCCACTTGTCCTCCACCGGCAAAGCCAAAAACAACCCCAGCCACCCAGACCCCGTCACCAGCAAAAACAGCGTCAGTGGATGATTATGGATCATCAACCGAAATCCAAAGTGCATCGGCTCATGCGGATGCCGCTTGGCCTCATACAGATGCTTAGTCGCCAGCACCGTCATAAACATCCCGCTCCAGTCCGCAATCGCATTCCCCACAAAGGATCCAAAATGCGTAGAAGCATCCCGAACCAGAAACGCATAACAAGCGATCAGCGACAATACAATCAAACCCGTAACAATGCTCAACGAATGCCAGTGTACAAACTTCATACCCACAAGGCTAATCCACCCTTGGCACCCTTGACTCCACCCTTCACAAATGATAAAAATTGTTTCAGATTTCACCGCGCAAATGACCCGTCGCTCCCTCATCGCCTCCCTTTGCTTCGCCAGCACCAGTAATCTGACGGTCGACCTCCTCCCTCCATCCTTCGCCACTCCACTAGGCATCACCTCCGCCTGGTTCGACGCCCAACGAAAGCGCCAGCAAATTCGCATCGCCCAGGGCTCCGCCGAGCACATCACCTACTACCTTCTCCAATCGAAATCCTTTACCACTCAGCCTGCAATCAACCCCACCCAGGCCGCCCACCAGAAACTCTCCTGCCCACAACAACGAGCCCACGACTTCCTCGCAGCCACCCCCAAAGATCCCCGCCACAAACTCATCCGCAATCTCTACGACAACCTCAACTGGCCTCTGGATCGCTGCTACCAACACACCCTCCAATTCCTCGAAGCCAAAGAGATCCACCACGTCTCCCTCGAGCCTCTCTATCAGGCCAGAGGCCTCAGCTCCGACACCTCACCAGAAAGCCTCACTGCCCTCTCCACTCTCAACCTCCCCGCCAACCGAGTCCTCCTCGCCGGTCCCGGCCTCGACCTCACCCGTCGCGAAAAATTCACCGACGACATCCCCCTCAAAAGCCACCAGCTAGACCACCTCCGCGCCTACTATCAGCATGTCGACACCATCGACATCCGCCCCGAAGTCATCGCCTACCTCCACGCCACACCCCACGACCTCACCACCCAAATCCTCCCCCAAAAATACGACCTCATCATCGCCACCAACCTCTTCGTCTATCTGAACGAAGCCGAACTTCTTTGCGCCCTCACCGGCCTCAGCCAAAGCCTCAACCCCAACGCCCAACTCGTCCACAACGACACTCGCTTCGCCGCCAAAGTCTTCGGCGAAGCCCTAAATATCCCGGTAGAAAAATACCAACCAGTCTCCCTCGGCGACCGCAAATGGGACCGCCTCGTAATCCATCGAAACCCCCAATGAAACTACTAGCCCTACTCCTCTTAACCACAACCATCTACGCCGCCAACACCTTTGAAAGCGCCGGCTTCCTCGATCTCGCCCCCGCCAAACCCGGCGTCATGTCCGGCATCGACACCGACAAGAAGGGCAACATCTACATCCTCCACCGCGGCGATGTCCCGGTCGCGAAGTTCGACAACAAAGGCAAGTACAT
>JBKJUN010000490.1:0-1809 GCA_046590555.1 Bryobacter sp.
ACATCAGCCCGAAGCTGGAAGGCCAAAAACGGATGCTGTTGCGACAGGTCAGAACCAATCACCAGCGCCGCTTTCGTGTTGTAAAGATCATCAGCCGAAGCAAGGCTCGACAGGTTCCCCGACACTGCATCGAGCAGCGTCACAAAGTCACCCGAACGAACGTGATCAATATTCGAGCTCTTCAGGCCAGCCCTCGAAAACTTCTGCAGGTAGAACAGTTCTTCATTCGTCAGATGCGTACCGGCAACCACACCAAACTTGCCACCAGCCGCACTCACGCTCTTGAATTTTTCGGCCACGAAGCCCAAAGCCTTCGACCAAGACACCGGCTCCAGCTTGCCGTTAATCCGGATCATCGGGCTCGTCAGGCGCTCTTCGTGCGCATTGAAGTCAAAGCCATAACGGCCCTTCACGCAAAGAAACTCGCCATTGATCCCAGACCGGTCGCGGTTATTACCCCGCATGATCTCGTCATTACGAACACCGAGTGTCGTCTTGCAACCATTCGAGCAATGCGTACAAACCGTACCCACATGCTGCATCTCCCACGGTCGCGTCTTGTAGCGATACGTGTTCGAAGTCAGCGCACCCACAGGGCAGATATCGATACAGGCACCGCACTCATCGCAGTCCAGATGATCGCCGCCATTCGGCGCAATCTCGCTGAACACACCGCGATTGGTCACTCCCAGCGCACCCACGCCCATGCCTTCGTTACAGGCACGCACGCAGCGATAACAAAGGATGCAGCGGGCAGGGTCATAGAAAACAACGGGCGACCACTGCCGCTCCGGCTCATGATGCTTGATTTCGGTAAAGCGCGATTCTCCCGCTCCATAACGGAAGACCATATCCTGCAATTCACACTCGCCGCCCTTGTCACAAACCGGACAATCGAGCGGGTGATTCGTTAGCAAAAATTCAAGCGTACCCTTACGGGCTTTGGTCAACTGTTCGGTCTCACTGCGAACAATCATGCCTTCCATCACCGGCAGCGTGCAGGCGGTCTGCAGCTTCGGCATCTTCTCTACTTCGACAAGACACATGCGGCAGGCGGCCTGCAGCGAATAGCCTTCGTAGTAGCAGAATGCTGGAATTTCAATGCCGGCGCGTTTGCAGGCGTCGATCAGTAAAGTACCCGGAGGGGCAGAGAGCTGGCGTCCATCAACGGTGAAGTTGATTACTGTAGGTGGGGCTGCGGCTGGTGTCGACATAGTGCTTTAACGGATCGCAATCAATTGGTCTGGCGAGGTCAAGGGAACAATGTTCTCGCGCAAACGGGCTTCAAATTCTTCGCGGAATTTCTCCACAAATCCAATCGTGGGCATGGCCGCAGCATCACCAAGCGGACAGAAGGTCCGGCCCAGCATGTTCTTGGCCAGCTCATGGATCAAGTCGATATCGGCGCGACGGCCTGTACCTTCATCCATGCGGGTCAAAATCTTTCTCAACCAAGTTGTGCCCTCACGGCACGGGATGCACCAGCCGCACGATTCATGCGCATAAAAACGCATCGTGCGCAGGGCCACCTTGACGATATCGGTGTCTTCATCCATCACCATCATTCCGCCAGAGCCGGCCATCGTCTTCATCCGCGCGTAGTTGTCGTAATCCATCGGAAAGTCGCACTCGTCAGCCTTCAACACCGGCGACGACGAACCACCCGGAATCACGGCCTTTAACTTCTTGCCGCCCCGGATCCCCCCGCAGACTTCATAAATCATCTTCTGCATCGGGAATCCCAGAGGCACTTCATACACACCGGGGCGATTCACATGGCCTGACACACACAACATGCGAGTGCCGCCA
>JBKJUN010000719.1:0-3261 GCA_046590555.1 Bryobacter sp.
CAACTGGTGACCGCTTGACCGGAGCTACAGTAAACGGAACGGGTTCTCTGATCATGCGGGCAGAGCGTGTCGGCGCCGATACGATGCTGGCGCAGATTGTGCGCATGGTTTCGGAGGCGCAGCGCAGCCGAGCGCCCATCCAGAAACTTGTCGATCAGGTAGCAGGATATTTTGTGCCCGCAGTGCTTGGAATCGCCGTAGTTACATTTGTTGTCTGGGCGACTGTCGGCCCTTCACCCCGAATGGCGCACGCGCTGATCAACGCGGTGGCAGTGCTGATTGTCGCCTGCCCCTGTGCGCTGGGTCTCGCAACACCAATGTCGATCATGGTGGCGATGGGCAAGGGTGCCGCAACGGGCGTTCTGTTCAAGAATGCCGAGGCTATCGAGTTCATGCGAAAAGTCGACACGCTCTTGGTTGACAAGACCGGAACGCTGACAGAAGGCAAACCGAAGCTGGTTAGTGTTCAACCTGGCTCCGGGTTCGACGAAGCTGAGTTGCTGCGTCTTGCTGCCAGCCTTGAGCGTGGAAGCGAGCATCCTTTAGCTGCGGCGATCGTTGCCGGTGCGGAGGAGCGCAAGATTCAGCTTTCTTCAATAGAGGCATTCGAGTCGGTGACCGGCAAAGGCGTCAAGGCAAGAGTTGAAGGCAAAGTTGTGGCTCTTGGCAACCGAAAGCTGATGGACGACGCGGGGGTGGCCGTGGAACCGCTTTCGGTCGCCGCAGAAGCACTACGCGCAGACGGGCAGACGGTGATGTTTGTTGCCGTCGACGGCAAGGCAGCGGGCCTGCTGGGGGTGGCAGACCCCGTCAAGGAGACTAGCCTCGAAGCCATCCGCCAACTGCGCGAACAAGAGATTCGGGTCGTGATGCTGACAGGAGATAGTCGCACCACAGCCGAGGCGGTTGCGCGCAAGCTGGGCATCGAAGAGGTAATCGCCGAAGTGCTTCCGGAAGATAAGAGCAAGCAGATCAAACAGCTCCAGGAGCAGGGGCTTTTCGTGGCGATGGCAGGTGACGGGATCAACGACGCTCCAGCTCTGGCTCAAGCCCAGGTGGGTATCGCCATGGGAACGGGAACCGACGTCGCGATGCAAAGCGCCGGCGTCACGCTGGTTAAAGGCGACCTGCGTGGAATCCTTCGCGCTCGGCTATTAAGTCAAGCTACGATGGCAAACATCAAAGAGAATCTATTCTTTGCATTTATCTACAACGCTCTGGGAGTGCCGATCGCCGCTGGTGTACTCTACCCGTTCTTTGGATTACTGCTGAGCCCGATGATTGCAGCGGCCGCAATGAGCTTTAGTTCGGTGTCGGTGGTATTGAATGCCTTGCGCCTGCGGAGAGTGCGGATCTAAGGATTGGCGTGGATCGGGTCTGCTGTTGCTGAGATCGCTGCACGCCGGAGCAAAAGGGACGACTCCAAGACAACAGGCGGTTGTAGGACTTGCGTGCATTTAGGGCTTCCTTTTTGTCGTTTTCGCTGCCTTCTCGAATGCTCCTTCTTTCGGCGCCCCAAGGCTTCCCGGCTCCTTCATTTTCTCGCCGGAACCCTTGGCGATTCGTTTCTTTTTAGCTGCGATATTCGCGTAGAGACCCTTTTTTGCCGATTTGGTTGCCATGTCAAATATGGTGCAATTCGGAGGCCGTTCGTCGAGCTTCGCGCAGAGTGCGACTGCCCTTCGCCGCATGGAGGCAACTGTTATCTGTTAGGCAAGGGGCTCACTCTCTTTGCTTAGCCGATCCTTCCGGAGACGTGCGGTTGGGAATCTTAGGGTTCAATCTCGGGTAAATTGCGAAAGCTTCGCATGCAAAGAGTTTCTATGTAGAGCAAATGAGCATTTGGGCGCTGAAGCCAGGCTTCAGCGATCTTAGGCTTTAGATCGATTCTCAAAGTAATCGGATATTAATAAGCCCTTGCACTTTCGCAACACTCTAGACAGTAGAAAGGCGATTTCTCGACCTTCTAACCGGGAGCAAAGAATCTGCCCATTCAAATTTAAGGAAATCAATATACAACATGGCACATGATATCGTCGATACCGCAGTAGCCGCTGGCGGCTTTTCTACCCTTGCAGCCGCTCTTGGCGCTGCCGGCCTCGTGGAAACTCTCAAGAGCGCTGGCCCTTTCACCGTCTTCGCCCCGACCGATGAAGCTTTCGCCAAGCTCCCTGAAGGCACAGTCGCTTCGCTTCTGTTGCCTGAAAACCTTGACAAGCTCAAGGCAATCCTTACCTACCATGTAGTTTCCGGGTCCGTGATGGCGAAGGACGTTATGACCATGCATTCCGCTAAGACCGTTAATGGCGCTGACGTGGCCATTCAAGTGGCCGACGGCAAGGTTCACATCAATTCTTCTGTTGTCACTACTGCAGATATTGCCTGCACCAACGGCGTTATTCACGTCGTCGATGCAGTTTTAATGCCTGCTTAGTTTTCGGTTGGGCTTGCCTTGCGCAAGCCCAACTCACTTCGAGAACAAATCTTCTATTCAGTGCTTTCCCTACCCATTGCCATCAGCTTTCGCCTAGCTTCACTAAATACGAATTATTGTTCGACTACCACTTTCTGCTCCTATCAAGCTTTGATCTTTACTTACAAAAACTTATTTGATTGAGGCTGTACTTATCGGCAAAAACGCGATAGGCTGTCATCTCTAAATCAGCCGCAACGCCATCCAGGCATCCATCCTTACGGCGGACAGCGCCGGGATGGCGCAGGCGATTGAGCCGGAGACGATGACCAGGGCGGCTACTGAGATGGAGATCGAGATGTTTTGGAATGATCGCTCGAAAAACGAGGTCGAAGTGTGACCGAGAAATGCGCCTCCTGTTAGCGGCAAGAGGCCAGAGCGAACAAAGAGTGCGACTATCGAAAGCTTTGTTGCGCCAACAGCAATTCTTATGTCTATTTCTTTTGTTCGAGAGGTGACCATATAGAACATCAGCCCCATCAGACCCGTAATCGCTATCACTGCAACTTTGGCGGCAAAAGCTTTTGATAGCTGGCGCATGGCATGCTCGTTCCAGATTGAGGCCTCAATGTCTTGCTCGAGGGTTGAGACGTCTTCAGCGGCAAAGCCTCGCAGTTGGGCTCGAACCGGATTGATCCATTGCTCTGGAGGAAGTCTGGTTCGTACGATCAATCGTATCCGTAAGACCAACCCCAGTCCGCCAGATCACCCCACATTTTGACGCTGCAGCCAACCAGCTGGTGTCCGCGAACCCAGATCCTGGATATTGACGCGGCCCAAGCCCGGCA
>JBKJUN010000711.1:0-1138 GCA_046590555.1 Bryobacter sp.
GCGCAAAGAACGCAATATCCTCGACATGGATCAAACCTGGGTCCAAAACCATCTTGGAATCGAGAGCGGCCAGTGATCGAATCCATCAACCATCTCGAAACGTCCGAAATGGTTCTCAACATGGGGCCTCAACACCCGTCTACGCACGGTGTCCTTCGTCTTGTCCTTAAGCTCGATGGCGAACGGGTCAAAGCAGTCGAATGCGTCATTGGCTATCTGCACCGGGGCGTCGAAAAAATTGGCGAGAACAGAACCTATACTCAGTTCGCCCCTTATGTCGATCGCATGGATTACATCTCGGCCGTCTCAAACGGTCTTGGTTACTGCCTGGCGGTTGAAGGGCTTATCGGTGTTGAGGCCCCACCGCGCGCTCAAATCGTCCGCGTGATCTTCGCAGAGCTCAACCGCATCGCCTCCCATCTGCTCTGGCTTGGTACGAGCGCCCTCGATCTCGGTGCCATGACCGCGCTCTTCTACTGCCTCCGTGAGCGCGAAGAAGTACTCAAGATTTTTGAAAATTATTGCGGTGCCCGACTCACTACCCACGCCTTCAGAATCGGTGGTCTGCAGTATGAGCTCCATGACACCTTTGAGGCCGAAACCCGCGCCTTCTCTGAGATGTTCAAGAAGCGTCTGGATGAATACGACCAACTCCTCACTAACAATCCGATTTGGATCGAGCGCCTGAAAGGCGTTGGCGTCCTGACTGCGGATGAGTGTAAATCCTGGGGCGTTTCGGGCCCGATGATCCGGGCTGCTGGCCTGTCCTGGGATCTTCGCAAAGCCCAACCCTATTCCGGCTACGACCAATTCGATTTCGACATTCCCACCCGTCAGGGTGCCGATTCCTACGACCGCTACCTTGTCCGCATCGAGGAGATGCGCCAAAGCCTTCGCATCATCGACCAGGCGATCGAGAAGATCCCGGCGGGTGCAATCATGGCCAAGGTCCCCAAGGTTCTCAAGCCAGCACCCGGTGAAGTCTACGTCTCTATCGAAGCGCCCAAGGGCGAACTCGGCTACTACATTGTTTCTGACGGCTCACTTCATCCCTACCGGTTGCGAGTGCGTCCCCCAAGTTTTATCAACCTTGCATCCCTTGAAAAAATGGCCGTTGGCGCACTTGTTGCCGACGTCG
>JBKJUN010000845.1:0-2097 GCA_046590555.1 Bryobacter sp.
CTTTCGCTTTGGCTAGCGCTGCTGTTTCATTTGAGGTGTAGAGGACGAATTTACGCATGCCTTTGGTGGAGATAATGCCCACGAAAATCGATTCGTTGCCGAATTGGAAGACTCGCCTGATCTCTTCCTCAATTTCGTAAAGTTGGTTGCCTTCTTCGTTTGTGGGTAGCCCGTCTTCGCGGGGATGCTTAAGAGGCGCAGCGATGCCCAGTTGCTTTCGGAACGCAGCATTTGCGATTAGGGGTTTGAGGGCGGATCTATAGCGGGTGATGATTGGCTTGCCGTCAAGTTGGCCTGTCGCAAGGGACCAGGCATCGGGGATGGTCCAGTTCGCGATTGGGCCGTCGAGCTTGGCTTCGGTGGAGGGCCAGATGAGCTTGCGAAGGGCAACGAAGGCAAAGATCAAAGAGAGGATGATCAGGGTGAGTTTCATGGGTTCAGGTTGTTGGCTTGCTCAGTCATTCCGAAGGCTAACATCTCCTGGACTTCACGGACAGTTACGCTGAGGTTGCGAATGCAGTGTTGGCCGGAGCGTTGCCCTGGCAACACAGGGATTCGAGAGAGTTGCGGCTTGTTGGTTTTTTCGAAGTTATCTATTGTCCCTGGAGGCGGATGTATAGTCGAAGTAGAAGCTTATGCAGAACGAAACAATTGTTGCGAAATGGGGGACTGGCCTTGCGGTTCGGATTCCCGAGGGACTTGTTGAAGCTGCGCGGATTCAAGAAGGCGATCAGTACTTGTTGTCGGTCCAAGCCGATGGCAGCCTGTTGTTGCGTTCGGCCCGATGCCATTATGAGTTGGCAGATTTGGTTGCGGGCATCACGGAGCACAACCTTCATTTAGAGACAGAGTGGAATGGACCGGTGGGTAAAGAAGTTTGGTGAGTATTGACTTTGTGCCGCAGGCTGGCGACCTTGTGTGGCTGACATTTGATCCCCAGGCCGGGCGTGAGCAGGCAGGCCGCCGTCCTGCGCTGATCTTAAGCCCCGGGCCGTACAACAGCAAGACAGGACTGGCTCTTGTTTGTCCAGTTACGAATCAAGCCAAGGGGTATCCCTTTGAGGTTCCGATCCCCAACGGTTGCGGAGTGAGTGGAGTGATTCTTGCAGACCATTTGAAGAATGTCGACTGGCGAGAGAGGCGAGCCGAATGGATTGGCGTTTGCCCGATGGGGCTGCTGGAGATGGTACGGGCTAAAATAGCTCCCCTACTCGGCACATAACTCAAATCAGGCGGTTGCCGGTCTTCCTAAAGCTAACGGGATCGGGATTGGCTTGAATATCTTGGGTTAGTTGTGTGTTGACTTTGTAATTATGGCGACTCTGCAAGCAAGACTCGTTTCCATAGAACTAAACAAGCTGTCTTTCGGGTCGATTGTTTTAGAGCTGGTCTGATTCGAGCAGGCTTTCCAGTTCTTTGAGGTGGGCAATGTCCTTTTCGCGTCCCGTAGCTTTCTTGGCGCGGATGAGGGAAGGCAAATCGAGAGTGAAGACTCTTCGCTCGAAAGCTTCGATTTCAATGGAGTGCAGCCGGAGTTCTTCGAATGCTCCCAGGCCGGAGACTTCGGCAAGGAGGTCGATTTCGCCAAGGTGAGTCTGCAGCGTGAGAATGGTGGAATTTCTGAGCATTGCCTCATCCCAAACGTATGGGAGGTCTTGCGGGAAACCTCGTGGTCTTGGATGAAATGGGGCGAGGGCCTTTACCAATTGACTGAGGTTTTTCGCCGATCTTGAGTAGCAGATGTCGAGGTCGTACGTGATGCGGGCACTGCCGTGAAATGTGGCGGAGAGTCCGCCGATGATTATGAATTCTACTTGCGCATCGCAAAGCGCCTGAACTGCCGTTGCAAATTGCATCAGTAGCGCTTGCGGGCGATGCCGCGGACAGCATCTAGCGTTGTTGAGGCGATTTCCAGCTTTGCTGCCCTTTCGGCCGGCGTGAGCTTCAATTGTTCGACGAGTAGGGTTAGATCTACACCATAAATCTTTGCCGCTTTTGCCCTAGAGCCATCGGGTGGGTTGAGCAGGTGCTGCTGTTGGCGGGCGAGTTGCTCTGCAGCTTTGCTATGCAGTGTTCGCATGTTCTTGATTTTAGCGC
>JBKJUN010000771.1:0-3285 GCA_046590555.1 Bryobacter sp.
TTTGAGATGCGTTTTTCGATTGCATTGGCTTTGCTTGGCGTGTGCAGTGCGCAGGTCTTTGTTGAGATGCCGGTGGCCGAAGCAGACCCTCGGGCGCGCGGCCTCAAAAAGATAGCCGAAGAGCCCGGAGCAGCAGCAGAATACTATCTGCAGCGGCGTGCTCTCGACGGCAAGACAGAGCTGCCAGCAGACCGGTATTTGCAGGCCCGCGAGCAGGTAAAGCGGATGCGCCAGGTGTCGCTTGCCACCGGCAGAGTTTCAAACTCAAAGGCAACTCAGGCCGAGCGGCAGATTTCACTTGGGGCATGGCGGGAACTGGGGCCATCCAACATCGCAGGGCGAGCGCGAGCGCTTGTATTTCATCCCACTACGCCAGCCACGATGTATGTGGGTGCAGCAGCGGGCGGAGTCTATAAAAGCACCGACGCCGGATTGAATTGGAAGCCTGTGGGCGACATGCTGCCCAACATGGCTGTCAATTCGTTGGCCATCGACCCGAGTTCGCCTGACATTCTCTACGCGGGCACAGGCGAGGGCTTTGGCAATATCGATGCCGTACGCGGTGCGGGGATCTTTAAGACCACAGATGGGGGCATGACCTGGAAACCGCTTGAGGCGACTCGCAATAACTCTGGCTTCTTCTTTGTGAACAAGCTGGTTGTGAGCCCGGTGAGCCCCAACCGGGTTTATGCAGCCACTAATGTGGGCATCTTTCGTTCGAT
Source organism: Bryobacter sp. (assembly GCA_046590555.1). Taxonomy (GTDB): domain Bacteria; phylum Acidobacteriota; class Terriglobia; order Bryobacterales; family Bryobacteraceae; genus Bryobacter. Next base: position 723 of record JBKJUN010000771.1, read on the forward strand.
TGATGGCGGGGATACATGGCAGCTTGCGCTGGACCGGAATTCACCCTTTGATGGTTGTCAGGATCTGGTGTTGCGGCCCGGGGCTACAGCGGATTACCTGTTTGCTTCGTGTGGACGACGCAGCACACAGACAACGATTTTTCGCAATACGGCAGCAGAGAGTGATGCAGCCTGGGAGGCAGTGCTGACCAATACCGATATGGCCCGCTCTGTGATTGCCGTGGCTGCCTCGAATCCTTCCATCGTCTATGTTCTGGCTTCGAGCCGCGCGGAAGGGGATTTTCGCGATGGGTTTTTAGCCATCTACCGCTCGACGGTGAATGGCGATAAAGACAGTTGGGAAACGCGGGCCACTAACAAGGATGAGAACCGGATGAATCTCGGCTTGCTCTCCAATCATGTCTCGCTCTATAGCGATGTATGTGGAGGCGGGCCGTCGACTTTCGCTAATCAAGGCTGGTATGACATTGCACTTGCGGTGGACCCAACCAACCCCGAGCGGCTATTTTCAGGTGGCATTGATTTGATGAAGTCTGAGGATGGCGGCTTGAATTGGGGCGTTGCTTCGTTCTGGTGGCCTACCAGAACCAACCCGACCTACGTTCATGCCGATCAGCACCTGATTGTGTTTCACCCCAAATATGACGGGACGTCGAATCAGTCTGTGTACTTTTTGAATGATGGCGGGCTCTTTCGAACCGACAACCCGGCGTCAGACGTGGGCTTGAAGCCGATCGATACCTGCAATACGGCGGGCACCCGGATGCGTTTTGTCAGCCTTTCGCGAGGAATGACCACGTCGCAGTTCTATCACGGGCTGCCCTTTCCTGGAGGGGCGGCCTTCGCAGGAGGAAAACAAGACAACGGCACCAATCGCGGAAGCGCGGCGCTGGGTGTTGCGGGATGGCAGTCGATGAGTGGAGGTGACGGTGGATATGTTGCCATTGCGCCGGACGATCCGAATCGTATATACCTTGAAACGACGCGGCTGTCTTTGCGGAGATCCACTAATGGACTGAATTTCAGCAGCGCCACACGTGGCATCACCGAGCCTGGGGCGAACTTTCTGTTTATCACCCCATTTCGCATGGACCCGAACAACTCACAACGCCTGTACATAGGTGGCCGGTCTTTCTGGAAGACCAATGATGGAGCGGACAACTGGGAGCGGGTGAGCCAGGCAATTCCTCTTGGCAACATCAGTGCGATGGCCATTGCACCGGGAAATCCAGACCGCGTGATCTTTGGCACAAGCACCGGCAGGCTCTACCGCAGCAATACAGCGACCAAGGACAATACCGAATCAGAGTGGCCTTTCGAGTTTGTTCGCACCAACGGCTATATTTCGTGGCTGGAATTTGACCCCAACAATCAGAACATCGTCTATGCCACGATCAGCACTTTCAACAACAGCAGTGGCGAGGGCCACTTGTTTCGATCAACCGATGGCGGGGCTAGCTGGGTGCGATGGGATGGCGCGGGCGATACGGGCCTGCCGGATTTGCCGGCGCACTCGGTGGCAATCGATCCAGTCAATTCAGACAATGTCTACGTCGGCACCGATGCGGGCATCTTCGCGAGTTTTGATGGCGGCAAGACTTGGGCCAAAGAAGACGCAGGATTCGTGAATACAGTGGTGGAGTCAATGACTATTGTTCGTGAGAACGGTGTTTCGACGCTCTATGCTTTCACGCATGGACGCGGGGCCTGGGCTGTAAATCTGGCTGGTGGTGAGGCGCTGAGCTGCCGTTTTGAGCTGGAGCCAATTGCGCCGTCTTCGGCTATCGGAGATCTCGGCCGCGCGAGGCTGAATACTGCTGACGAATGCAGTTGGTCAGTGTTGCCCAACAGCACTTGGGCGCGTGTTTCGCCAACAACTGGTAAGGGTCCGGCGGATTTGAGCGTACAGTTTGCAGTGAATGCCAGCACGATAACCCGCACTAGCGATTTGCTGATTGGCGACCGGTCTTTTGCGATTTCCCAAAGCGCAGCACGCACTGTGGCCGGCAACGCCGACGCGGCACAGGCTTTTGCGTTAGCCATTCTCCCCTTTGTAGGCATTACGAATTCGCGCTTGTTTGGGGCACCGAATCCCGCAAGCGGCCCGGTTCACTCATGTACAGATTCTGTTGATTCCCGTGGAAACTGGTTTCGCTTTACGGCTACCTTTACAGGGAAGATTTACCTGAGCGCCTATACGGCGAGCCCTCTCGGAGGCTTTGGCGGCAATGTGATCGCTGCCTATGAGGGTGACACTGAGAAGGCTTGTGAGAAGTCGAATACCCAGCCGGAGATCCGTCCGGCAGTAGAAGAGGGCAAGACTTATCTGATTCGGGTTTCGGGAACTGGCACAGGGAATCCTGGGGGGACGCAAGTTTTCCTCGCGAGCCGCATAGAATAGCTAGATGCTATCCCGCAGAGAATTTGCCGCTGGTGCCCTTGCCACAGCGAGCGCGGCCTCGTTATCAGCCGCAAAAATCAATTCGACTTTTAAGGGCGTCACTATTGGCGCACAGAGCTACAGCTTTCGCGATCGCGATCTCGATGGCGCAATTAAGGCGAT
>JBKJUN010000156.1:0-10153 GCA_046590555.1 Bryobacter sp.
ATGGAACGGAAGACTACGCGGTTGCGACCGGCACGCTTGGCTTCATAGAGGCTCTCGTCAGCAATCCGCAGGAGCGTTTCAGCCGAGATGCGGTGGCCAGGGAGAGCGGTTGTACTACCGAAGCTGGCCGTGAGGGCGAGAGAAACATCCGAGTGACTGGACTCATGGATCGGCATGGGCTCCATGGCCAGATTACGGCGGATTCGATCTGACTGGCTGCGGGTACAAGTCTCATCACAACCAGGGAGAATGATGAGGAACTCTTCGCCGCCGTAACGACCTAATGAATCATAAGAGCGAATCGTGGTTTTGATTCTGCGAGCAGCTTCTCTGAGGACAGCATCTCCGGCGATGTGGCCGTAGGTGTCGTTGACGGACTTGAAATAGTCGATATCCAGGAGCGCCAAGCCAACTGGGAGGCCTTCGCGTTCAGAGCGGATCAGCTCTCGATCCAGAACTTCGAAGATCGAACTGCGGTTGTAAACCTTGGTGAGGGAATCGTGGGTGGCTTGTTGCCGGAGGGCAGCCTGGGTGACGAGAAGTTCAGATTGCAGGTCAACAATTCGGCGGCCCGCACGGAGACGCACTTGTAGCTCGTGGTGGTTGAAAGGTTTGGTGACGTAATCGTCGGCACCAGCGTCCATGCCTTCGATGAGATCTTCACGCTGGTTCTTACTGGTGAGCAGCAGCATATAGGTATAGGTATCCTTTTGCTGCTGGCGGGCAAGACGGCATACTTCAGGCCCTGTCAGTTGGGGCATGACCCAGTCGAGAATGGCGAGTTTGGGGGCACCATCCTTTTGAAGGATTTCCCACGCCTCTTGGCCGTCACAAGCCACTACCGGCTCGTAACCCCATTTTTTAACCGTGGCTTCCAGCATGTGCCGACTGACAATGCTGTCATCGGCAATAAGTACCTTCATTCCAGATCTTTCTTTCCCAGAGCATTACCCTTACGTATAGAACTCGGATAGGAGCTTTCTCCTATTGTTTGCTTTCTTGCGCCCAGACGCAAGTGGGAGCAGAAGATCATGTAGGGCTTATCGACAGAGAATGGGAATTTTCTGTATCTTTATAATCATGTTAAGAATTCTCCTTTTCCTGGCTGGGAGTCTTTTGATTGGCACCCCAATCATTGTTCCAGGATTCCCACAGGTGTATGTAAAGCAGTTCCCTGACAAATCGGTGGACTCGGGCGGGCAAACCAGCCTGAAGGCCAGCGATGGTTCTGCTTGGACCATCGGGGAGCGTGGAGCGTTACGAGATCAGCGACTTTTTCATAGCAAGCGATTTCTGCCGTGCGATCAGGTGAGCGGGTTTTCTGAGCCAGTAAAAGGGAGAGTGAGGATCCACACCTCGTGCGGAGAAAGCGAAATCTGGTTTGAAAAAATTCTCTTGTCGGAGAAGGCAAAGCACTATGAGGCAATTGCAGCACGGCACGACCGGCATGGATTCGTCGCCGACATGCGAGAAGGGAAACGGGTTTCTGACGACAATGACGGGCTTTGGACGGCGATGTATGCGGTAGGGAAGCTGTTTGAATACAAAGTGAGTGGCAGCCCGGCGGCATTGGCCCGAGCGGAAAAGGCAATTCGGGCAATTTTGTTTCTTGAAAAAGTGACCGGGACCCCAGGATACCCGGCGCGATCCTACATTGACCCGACCGAAGAGAAGCCAAAGGATGGATTCTGGTACTGGACCGAAGACCGCAAATACGAATTCAAGTCGGATACGAGTTCTGATGAGATCGTTGGGCACTTTCTGCTTTTTGGTATGGCCTGGGATTTGTTACCTGAGGGGGCGTTGCGGCAGGAAGTGAAGGCAACCTGCCGACGGATGATCGACTACATCCTGAAGAACAACTACTATCTGATCGACCCGAAGACAGGCAAGCCGACGCGATGGGGGAAGTGGACGCCTGAGTATTTCGCCTCTGTCGATGGTCGCGGCGATGCTCCGCTGAACTCGATTGAGCTGATCAGTTTTCTGAGGACATCACAGCACGTAACCGGGGATCTTCGCTATGAGGTGGAATTGAAGAAGGTAATCGATGAAATGGGGTACCTCAAGATTGCTGGACAACTGAAGGAGTTGCGTGAGGAACTCAACTACAGCGATGAGGAACTGGCGATGTTGAGCTTTTATCCACTGCTGGTGTATGAGAAAAATCCAGTTTACCGGAAGGGGATTCTGAAGGCACTGGACGACTGGTTTGAGAATATGCGGCCCGAGCGGAATCCACTTTGGAATTCGATTTATGAGATTGGTCGCGGTGAGAATTTAGAGCTGCGGAGAGCCGCGATCGACACATTGCAACGATTGCCGCTCGACATGACCAAGTGGACAGTTGAGAACAGTTGGCGTAAGGAATTGCCACTTTCAACTCGGGCTGAGCGCTTTGGGAAACGCGAAACAACAGTGTTTTTGCAGCCGGATGAGCGGGCTGTGATGAAGTGGAACGGCAATCCGTTCGTGCTCGATGGGGGCAATGGCGGGCGAGGAGAAGATGACGGCACGACTTTTATTTTGCCCTACTGGATGGGCCGATATCACAAGCTTTGGGGAGAGCGCTGAATCCTTAGGATCCACAAGACAAAGCCAACCATGAGGCGTGGCATGTCCAGTAGGTCGCGCCACAACGGGCGACCATCTTTGCCGATGATCATGGCTCCGCGCCGCATCGCATAGGTATTAAAGAGCATGGCTACGATTGTGAATAAAACACTGACGGTGATGCTGGTCTTGAGGTGAGGAGTTCCGCGGAGGGTATGGACGGTGAATTCGATCAGGTGATTCAACACCGGGAGTGCCACTGAAGTGATGAGAGTAGTCTGCCAGATGGGCTGAGCTTTCCTGAAGCTCTGGATCACACTGCCGAGAAAGCCAGCGACGATGAAACGCCAAATAAACTCAGCCTGCATGGCACCCACGGCAGCGTCTCGGCCAGAAGACAGGTTGACCGTAAAGTAGATCGCAGCGCGGATAACAGCGCTGGTGATGGCCGACTTCCAGTTCCAGCGGAGGACAATCTCGTGCCAGGGGTGTTGGATCAGTCGACGCAGTACTACGGAGACTGCTTCAATTGGCATTCCTATGGCAGGATAGCGTGTCTGGGGCGTGGAGTAAATTGCGCCACAATAACAGAACATGACTTTTCTGGACGGAATTCAAGTCGCTGCAGAGCTGTTGTCGACTGTTTTCCTGAATCCGGTGAAAGTCTACTTGCTCCTCTGATTTTCGCCTTGATCGTTTCGTCGCCTGGGAAGTCGAGTGGAGATGCGACGATGGGGCGGCTTGGATTGCGAGCGATTCTTTACTTTGAAGCGGTGACAGGTGTGGCAATGTTGACCGGTTGGGCGACAATACTCTGCTGTGGACGGAATGACCGGTATGGTGCGGACGCCAGTGAATGTCCTGGGGAACTGCCTGGCGCCCGCAATTATTGCCCGTCGGGAGGGTGAGAGCTTAACCGAGCAGACTGGCCAGCTTTGAGCCGGGCACGATGATGGTTTCGTTGCGTTCTGGACCGTTTGAGACACAGCCCACTTCCACGCCGGTTTTCGATTCGAGGAATTTCAGATAGTCCATGGCCTTCGCTGGAATCTGGTCGAGCGAAGTGATGCCCTTGGTGGGGGACTTCCAGCCGGGGAGGACTTCGTAGATCGGGACGATACGGGCCACTTCTTCATTGGTGGCAGGCATGTCAGTGACGGCTTTGCCATCGATTTCGTAGCCAATGCAGACAGGGATCTCTTCGAGATCGTCGAGCACATCGAGCTTGGTGATGATCATGCTGTCGAAGCCGTTGATGTCGGCGGTATAGCGCAAGAGCGGCACGTCGAACCAGCCGCAACGGCGGGGACGACCGGTTACACTGCCAAATTCGTTGCCAGCCTTGCGAATGCGGTCTCCGGCTTCGCCGGGGATCTCGCTGGGGAAGGGGCCTGCGCCGACTCGCGTGATGTAGGCCTTGGATACGCCGATAATGCCGTTGATACGCGTGGGGGCCACGCCTGCGCCCGTGCAGGCACCACCAGCACTCGCGTTGGAAGAAGTGACAAAGGGGTAGGTGCCGTGATCGATGTCGAGCATCGTGCCCTGGGCGCCTTCAAAGAGAACATTCTGACCCGCTTTGATCGCGGCGTTAACGTAACTGGATGTGTCACGAACGAGGGGGCGAAGCTTCTCGGTGAACTGGCGGTATTGGGCGAGGATCGCGTCGAAGTCGATCGTCTCGGAGACCTTGAAGGCCGTGGCGAGGGTCATCTTGTCCTCGGCGAGCATGCGGTAGAGGTGCTCGAAGCCTTGCGGAGAGACCAGATCTGCCATGCGGATACCGCGACGGCCGATCTTGTCTTCGTAGCAAGGGCCGATGCCGCGGGCGGTGGTGCCGATGGCGACGCGGTCTTCACGGGATTCGCTAACTTTCTCGACCATACGGTGAAATGGAAAAATTACGTGAGCCCGGTTGGAAATGATGAGCTGAGAACGCACGTCGATGCCGGCTGTCTCGAGCGATTCGATCTCTTGCATCAGCGCGCCGGGGTCGATTACGACGCCGTTTCCGATCACAGCTTTGACGCCGGGGCGGAGGATTCCGCTCGGGATCAGTTTGAGAACGAACTTCGTTTCGCCAATGTAGACGGTGTGTCCAGCGTTGTGCCCTCCTTGGTAGCGCACTACCATATCGAAGCGTTCACTGAAGAGATCGACAATTTTGCCTTTGCCTTCATCGCCCCATTGGGCACCGAGCACGATTAGATTTGCCATGTAGGATTGTCCAAATCTTTGATTCTATCGCGTACACTGGAGGTTTAATCACTTCAAATGAAGTTACATGAGCTTTTCGTCGCCCTGGGAGAAGATTCTTTCCGGTCCCAGCTACGCGGCATATCCATCGGCACGCTTCGTACGTATCAGATTTATGATCGCGTAAAGACCCGTTGTCACCTTGCAAAACTGAATACCGAAAACTTGCGCACCGCCAGCGGTCGCTTGTGGGAAAGGATCAAAGGTGGCGAGGAGGACCTCGCGCTGGAGCTCTCACAGGCCGTGCTGATTTCTCAGATGAAGCTGATCATTGAAGTGCTGAACTTCTTTGAGATTCCGCACGAGGATGGCTTCTTTGCCAAGGACACAGATCCGAAGGCTTTCCTGCCGGAAGGCTGGCAACAGAAGGCATTTGATCATTTCAAGACGGTACATCCTCCCGCACTTGTGATTTTTTATCTCAATCACCTGGCACACGAGATGGATGAGAACCACCCGGTGTTTCAGCCCGCCTTATGATCGCCGAAGTCGGAGCTCTGGCCGAAGGAGCGCTCACGCGTATCCACGCAGCAGTGAACCTGGACGAACTGGAAGCAGTGCGTGTCGAGGTTTTGGGCCGCAAGGGCAGCCTGGCTGAGTTTGGCAAGCGCATGGGCAAGCTAAGCGCTGAAGAGCGTGTGGCGGCGGGCAAGGCGTTGAACGGGGCCAAGACTTCGCTTGAGGCCGCTTTTGACCTGAAGAAGACTGCCTTTGAAAGCGCAGTGCTCGATGCTCGGCTTGCAGGTGAGTGGCTCGATCTGACGATTTCCCCTCAGGGCATCGTGCCTGGCAGTCTGCATCCGCTGACGCAGATTCAGAACGAAATTGAATCGTTGTTCTTCTCGATGGGCTTTACGATTCTCGACGGGCCCGAAGTTGAGACCGAATTTTATAACTTTGATGCGCTGAACATTCCTCCAGATCATCCGGCTCGCGACATGCAGGATACTTTCTGGCTTGAGGGTGGGCATTTGCTGCGCACACATACGTCGCCAGTGCAGATTCGCGGAATGCAGCGGCTGGGTCCGCCATTGCGGATGATTGCGCCGGGCCGTGTGTTCCGTAATGAAGAAGTTGACCCTTCGCACGAACATACGTTCTATCAATTGGAAGGCATGATGGTGGATCGCGATGTTTCGATCGCGAATCTTCTGTACTTCATGAAGACGCTGCTGAGCGGGATCTTCAAGCGCGACGTGACCGTGCGTTTACGGCCAGGCTTGTTTCCCTTCGTTGAACCTGGCTTTGAGCTGGACATTCAGTGCATGGTGTGCGGTGGCGACGGCTGCCCGGTTTGCAAACATTCCGGCTGGGTGGAACTGCTGCCCTGCGGCATTGTGCATCCGAATGTCCTCCGCCTCGGTGGCATCGACCCCGAAGAGTACAGCGGCTTTGCCTTTGGCCTCGGCCTCACCCGCCTCGTCATGATGCGCTACTCGATCGACGATATTCGCCAACTCCAAGGCGGCGATCTCCGCTTCCTCACGCAGTTTTAAGGACCCGATGAAGTTCTCCACCTCCTGGCTCGCTGAGCACATTGACGGCCTCACTCTGGCCCCTGCCGAACTCGGCAGCCTGATTACCATCAAGACCGCCGAATGCGAAGGCGTCGAGGCCCATGGCGCTCACTTCGATCACGTCGTCGTCGCCCGCGTGCTTACCTCCGAGCCGGTCCCCGGCACGCATCTCGCGGTCACTTCGGTTGACACCGGCCGCTACGGTATCAAACAGGTGGTCTGCGGAGCCCCCAACTGCCGGGCCGGTATGCTCACCGCCTACGTCCCTCCCGGCCAACTCGGCGTCACCAATGCCAAACTCCGCGGAGTCGACAGCGCCGGGATGCTCGCCTCGGCTAAGGAACTCGGAATCAGCGCCGAGGACGAAGGGATCATTGAATTTGCCGCCGGTAATCCGGGCGATGCCATCCCCGGCTGTAGCTCGGACACGATCATCGAAATCGACAACAAGTCGCTCACGCATCGCCCCGACCTTTGGGGACATTTCGGTATGGCCCGCGAGGTCTCGGCCATCACCGGCCGCCCCCTTCGCCCGGTGTCCGCTGATCTCCCCGCCGGCCCCGCGCCCATCCCGGTCACGATAGTCGACCCGAAACTCTGCCCCCGTTTCTCCGCTCTGCACTTTGAAAACGTCACCGTCCAACCTTCGCCGCTCTGGCTCCAGCAGCGCCTGGAATCGGTGGGCCTGAACCCTATCAACAACATCGTCGACGTTACCAATTTCGTCATGGCCGACCTAGCCCAGCCGATGCACGCCTACGACGCGATGAAGCTCAACGGGGGCATCACCGTCCGCCCCGCCGCCGACGGCGAGCCCTGCCCCGCCCTCAATGGGATGACCTACTTCCTTGATCCTTCCGTTCTCGTCATTGCCGACGAAAGCGGCCCGGTCGGTGTCGCCGGTATCATCGGCGGCGGCCCCTCCGCCATCTCCGCTTCGACGACGAACATCTTGCTGGAAGCCGCTAACTTCCACGCGGCTTCGATTCGCAAAACGTCCACCAAGCTAAAGCTACGCACCGACGCCTCGATGCGCTTTGAAAAATCGCAGGACCCCGCCAACACCGTTCGTGCGCTCGCCCGAGCGATTGCGCTGCTCGAGCAGGTCTCGCCCGGTATCCGGCTCGTCGGCGGAGTCGCCGATCTCTACTATCCTCTACCGCCGCTCGCGCCGATCGAGTTCTCCCTCTCTTGGATGCGCCGCAAGCTCGGCGAGGCCGATCTACCCGCCGCCGAAGTCACCGCCATTCTGACTTCGCTAGCCTTTGGCGTCACAGAATCAGACGGCAATTTCACCGTCACGGTCCCGAGTTGGCGCGCCACCAAGGACGTCTCCATCAAGGACGATCTCGTCGAAGAGGTCGGCCGTATGATCGGCTACGGCAACCTTACCCCGCTGCCCCCGCTCGTTCCGAATACCGTCCCCCCGCTCCCGCCTGAGCGCACCTACCTCCGCGGTCTGCGCCAACTCCTCACGGCGCAAGGCTACACCGAGGTCTACAACTACTCCTTCGTCAACGAAGCCCAAGCCGTCGAACTTGGCCTGCCGATCGAGGACCACGTCCGCGTCGTCAACCCGATCGCCCAGGGCCAGGAACTGCTTCGCACAAGCCTCCTGCCGCACATCAAGCGCAACATCAACGACAATGCCCGCGAGTTCGAATCCTTCCGTTTGTTCGAAATCGGCAAGGAAATCCATGATCGTGGCCGCGAGCTTCCCGAGGAGATTCCGCATCTCGCCGCCATCACTTTCTCGAAGCACGGCGACGGCACCGCCAATCTGTTTGAGCTCAAGCGCCTCGCCGGCACCATCGCGATCGGCTGCACCCTGGAGCCGGCGACGGCTCACAGCTACGAACATCCGTTCCGCTCCGCCGTCGTGCTTTTGCGGAACGAAGCCATCGGACGTCTCTTCGAATTTCATCCCTCGGCGGTCGAAACCGGCCGTGCGGCGGTGCTCTATCTCGATCTCGTCAAGCTCCAGACTCTGCGCCCGGAGACAGGCAAATACCGGCCCCTCCGCCGCTTCCCGACGAGCGCCTTCGACCTGACGGTTGTCGCCAAGCCCCGGGAACTTGCCGGCCGAGTCCTCAAACTCATCGAGCCGCTCGCGGGTCCGCAGGCGTTGAAGGTGCAGTATCTCTATGACTACACGAGCGAGAAGGGCCGCAGCATGACCTATCGCATCACGGTCGGAGCCTTCGATCGGACGCTGACGAGCGACGAAGTAACTACCACCCGCGCCGCGATCATCGCCGGCCTCGAAGCCACCGGGCTAACAGTTCAGTCTTAGAGCAATTCGCCAACCCGCACGTTCCGCTCTGGAGCCGCCAGGGTCGCCACGCGCTCGTCTTCAGTGAACGCGATGACCGACTGATACTGCCCGTCGACTGGCTCCCGTTGGACGATCAACCGCCGCCCGATGATGTCTAGCACCCAATACTCGATGATCCCCGACCGCGCGTACAGCCTAGCTTTGGTCGTCAAATCGAACTCCAAGGTCGGCAATGAGACTTCAGCTATTAGGCGCAACTCTGTCGGCCGGGCGTGAGCTGAAAACTCCGTTATGGGGCGAACCAGCACACTCAAACTCGGCTCAGGTTCATTCGTCGGGTGATCCTCCGGCCGAAGATCAATTGGAGCACCTTGCGCTACCGTGAGACCTCCGAAGCAGACTCGCAACCACGCGCCCAAAAGGGTTCGTCCTCGAACTTCAGAATGGCTCTTCCGGTGTTTGAGGATCAACTGCCCACCGATCAACTCGTATCGCTCCGGGTCCTCAAGCTCCACCCAGTCCGCTCGCGTCCACAACCTAGGCTGAGGAGTTATAGGAAGTCTCCCACCCGCACGTCCTGCTCCGGAGCCCCCAGCGTCGCCACGCGTTCCTCTTCACCGAACACGACGACCGACCGATACCGCCCGTCGACCGGCTCGCGGTGGATAATCAGCCGCCGCCCGGCAATGTCTAGCACCCAATACTCGACGATCCCCGACCGCGCGTACAACCGGGCTTTAGTCGTCAAATCGAACGCCACCGAAGAGATGGAAACCTCCGCCACCAATCGCAAATGTTCCGGGCGGACCGGCCCAGGAATTTCGATGAACGAGCGATTCAGCACGATAGCATCGGGCTCGGGCTCGTTTGTTGGGTTGTCCTCGGGGCGAACGTCAATGGTTACTTCTTGCGCCACAAGCCTCGACCCATAGACGATGCGAAGCCACTCAACTAGCAGCATGACCGCATGCATATGAGGCGATTTCTTTCCCATCTTAAGTATCAACTCCCCCTCAATCAGCTCGTACCGCTCCGCCTCCACGAGCCCCGCCTTCTCCAGCGCCACGCAATCCTCCCGCGTCCACAATTTATGTGGCAGCATCGGCGCGTCCATCACGGCTTCAAGAACAGTTGGCATACCCCAATTATGCCTCCAAAAATTTTGTACTGGTTGGACTATAAGCCGGTTTCTGTACTCTGCTTGCGCAGGCGGCAGTCATTCGTCTCGACCTGTTATTACTAACAGGCTCTAGCTGCCTACCCGGGGATTGTAACGGGACGGGCCGCCCCTCTCCCCCTATTTGGCATTGCTCCGCGTGGGGTTTGCCTTGCCACTGACGTTACCGCCAGCGCGGTGCGCTCTTACCGCACCTTTTCACCCTTACCTGGCCAAAAGACCAGGCGGTATATTCTCTGTTGCACTAATCCGTGAAGCCGCCTTAACGCGACCCCCCCGGCCGTTAGCCGGCACGACGCCCAATGGAGACCGGACTTTCCTCTAGAACCCTCCGCAAGCGAAGCGTTCCAGCGACTGCCCGTCCAACCAGTACAT
>JBKJUN010000288.1:0-2357 GCA_046590555.1 Bryobacter sp.
GCAAGAACCCGCTGCCTGAGGGCGGCTGGAAGTGGGACAGCAAGATGGTTACCAAGGGGCGCATCGATGCAAAGGCGAAGGTTTGGTATGGCGAGTTTCAGATTCCGATGGCCAGCATCACCTCAAAAAAGATCGAAGCAGGGATGTTGATGCGTGGAAATTTCTATCGATTTCAGGGTGGGCCGCCCGAACGCAAGATGGTGGCCTGGATGCCGACTGGTGTAATCAATAACCATACGCCCGAAAAGTTTGGCACCTTGAAGCTGGTGAAGTAAATCGATGGCGAGTTCACTTCGCATCAGTACGGTTGGAGTGCGTGGCATTGTCGGGCCCGGGCTGAAAGCGCATCATGCGCTTGAGTTTGCTGCTGCCTTTAGCGTCCTGCTCGATCGCAGCGGCCCGGTGTTGATTGCGAGAGACCCGCGGGCATCGAGCGTCATGTTGCGCGAGGGGATCGTATCTTCGTTGCTTGCCAGTGGCCGAGATGTGATCGACCTTGGCCTTGCTTCAACGCCTGTTTTGCAACATGCGATTCAACGGATGAATGCTGCTGGCGGGATCTCCATCGGTGCTTCGCACAATAACGCCGAATGGAATGCGCTCAAGTTTCTGGGGCCAAATGGGACGTATCTTTCGAGTGGCGAGGCTTCCGAGTTGCTCGACATTTATCACTTGCGCAAGTTTGACTTCAAAGACTGGACTCAGGTCGGGCGGCTGCATTTCGATGATGAATCAATCGAAGCCTATATCAATGACCTCGAACGTGTGTTTGAAGTTCGTGATCTTGTAGGGCTGAAGATTGTGGCGGATTGTTCGTCCGGGTTGTCGAGTCTGATTCTGAAGCGTCTGAAAGATCGTCATCCGCTGGACATCACGATGATTAACGCGACGCTTGAGGCTAAGGCTTTTGCTCATACCCCGAATACGAATGCGCGGACGGTGGGCTTGCAACTGGCCCCTGTAGTGCAGGCGATTGGCGGAGATCTGGGTGTCCTCTTTGATATGGATAGCGACCGGATTGCCGTATGTTGCGGCGACGGTGAAGTGGTGAGTGAAGAGATGATTCTCCCGATACTGGCTGAGTATCAGTTGAAGAGGCAGCCCGGGCGGATGATCATCACGAACCTCTCAACTACTTCACTGGTAGAAGACGTGGCCGCCAGGTACAGCGCGAGCGTCTTGCGCGTGCCTGTGGGCCGTCAACATGCGATGGACGCACTAGCGATGTACCCGGCGGAAAAGATCGCCATTGCGGGTGAGGGTACCGGAGCTGTAATGCTGCCGGAGTTCCGTTTTGTATACGACGGAATTGCGAGCTTGCTTGCGCTGGCGAGCCACCTGAAGCGCGAGAAATCAAGTTTGAAGCAGTTGATTGCCGGAATGCCCCGCTACGACATGCGCAAGGTGGAAGTGAAGCTTGGGGCAAAGAGGATCCCTGAAATGATGACCCATCTTGAGGATCACTGGAGTGGTTTCCGAATGGATACACAGGACGGGTTGCGTGTCGATATTGAAGACGGGTGGTTTCATGTGCGGGTCTCTAATACGGAGCCGGTGGTGAGGGTGATCGCCGAGATGCGGCGCGGAAGTGTAGAAGACCTGATGGCGAAGTTGATGGATACGGTGAGAAGTTATGCGTGAGCACAAGCTGAAGGTTGGCGTATCGGGAGTTCGCGGTGTCGTGGGGGAGTTTTTGACTCCCCTGCTCGCGGCAGATTTTGCCCAGGCTTTCGGGGCTTACGTAGGCCGCGGGCGAGTGGTGCTGGGCCGGGATACCCGCTTTACCGGGCCGATGATTGAGCACGCTGTAGCATGTGGTCTGATGGCCGCCGGGTGTGAGGTGGTGAGGGTGGGGGTACAGACGACGCCCACGATGCAGATCTACATTGCCGAGACTGGAGCTGTGGGCGGCATCGGCATTACGGCTTCTCACAATCCGGCCGAGTACAACGCGCTGAAGCTGTTTAACGGTGAGGGCCTTTTCTTCAATCACTATGAGCGTACCGAGTTGCTGGATCTCTTTCATCAGGGTGACTTTGCGGAAGTGACCAACGAGGAGATGCTGGGGTTTACCGTGGATGAGGCGACGCCGTGGAAGCGCCATGTGAACCGGATCTTGAAGCATGTGGATGTGGAGCGGATTCGGGTGCGCCGATTCCGTGTCGCTCTCGATGGAGTGAATGGGGCGGGCTCTGAGATGAGTGTCTGGTTTTTGAAAGATGTGTTGGGTTGTGAGCTGCATGCGATTCATGTTGATCCGGCCAAGACCTTCCCGCGTGAGCCCGAGCCGAAGCCCGAGTCCCTTGGTGAGCTAATGGCTTTGGTGAAGTCTCATAGTTGTGATATCGGATTTGGTC
>JBKJUN010000812.1:0-12107 GCA_046590555.1 Bryobacter sp.
CTCAATCGGTCAACTTGACCAGACCCATAACCTGAAGTTGAGCTATGTCTATGAGTTCCCCTTCGGCAAGGGTCGCAAGTACATGACTGGTGGTGGCCTCAGCAATGCGGTTATTGGCGGATGGCGCCTGGGCGGTGTCCAGACCTATAGCTCGGGTACTCCTGTCGGCATCGGTACGACGGTTGGCTTCCCAATCTTTGCCGGTGCAAACCGCGCAACCATCTCCACCTACGAGGGCTGGCGTAACAAGCCTGCCGGCGATCGCTTTGATCCCTTCAAGGAACCCTACATCAATCGTTCTGTTTTCCCGGATCAGCCAACTGACCGTCTGGGCAACATGACCCGCTACAATCCCAACTTCCGCTTCCTCCCGAATTTGAGTGAAAACTTCTCGATTGCCAAGGACTTCAACTTCACCGAGAAGATTCGCTTAAACCTTCGTGGCGAAGCCTTCAACGCCTTCAACCGCACTCTCTGGGGCGGTGTAGGTGGCGCACAAACATTGCAGGACCCCAACTTTGGTGTCTGGCGCAATCAGATCAATCAGCCCCGGCGTCTTCAAATTGCCCTCAAGCTGAACTTCTAGCCTACTGCGGGAAGGCTGCGGCGCGAGCCAAGGCCATTCGCAGCCCGAGCCGGTCCATTTCAATCACTCTGCCGTTCACTCGCAAGCGCCCTCCCAGTGAGGGCGTTTTGCCGTTTGGGTCCCAATACTGCTTCACCTTCTTGCCACCAAATTGGCTCAGGTCTGAAGTCTTGGGTGCCTGCTTTGTCCGCCACACGACATGTAAAAAAAGTGGCGTCTTCTTGTATTCACCAAAGATAAGCAAAAGTAGTTCCGGTGGAGCCCCGATCGCATCCATCGTGAACAGCACTGGAGCGTTCACTGGCTGCTCCACTACTTCTAGCCCGTCCTGCTCCATCGGAGTCGATCCAGGCCCGCTTGAGCATCCAAAGAGAGCAATTGTCAGAAATATCAAGCGCCTCACGCCTTCAACTTGGCCTCAAACTCTCGCTTGTAGGCTTCAAGCCGGGCGGGCTTTAAGAAACGGTATCGGCTGTCGGCCAATTCGGCGAACTCTCGCTTGGCCTCGTCTTGCCGTTTGGTCCCAATCAGCAGCGTGGCCAATTCTTTGCGGTAGAGATGATTCGTCGGGAACTCGCGTTCGAGGCCTTTCATGATCTCAATTGCCGCAGCGGGTCTGTCCTCGCGATTTTCGACCAGCGCGAGTAATACTTGCGCTTCGAGCTTGGCCCGCGTTCCATATTGAGCAACCGTGCGCAGTCCCTTGAGACCCTTCTCCTTGTCGCCTGCAAATCCAACCAGGAATCCAAGAGCTTTCAAATAAATCGGTAGGCTTCCAACAATGTACTCATGAAAGCTTGGCACCAGCAATGCATCTACAAAACCCTTGTCGATTTCAAGTGCCTTGGCATGAAGCTTCCTGGCCTCACCGCCGGTTTTAAGGGCTGCACGCCATTCTTTGTCCACCAGAAGAGAAAGATTGGCCCGGTGTGTTTGACTCACCCCAAGAGCGTAAATCGCATCAGCTCGCTGGCCACGCTTTCTCGCCGCGTCTTCGGCTTTTGATAACGCTGCTTCAAACCTTTGACGATCAAGGTTTGCCATTGGTGCTTTGGCCCTGTGAAGAAACTCCGATACGCTCAGCGCCACTCCACCGTCCAACGCATCAGCATTAAATAATGTGCGGTATAGGATCGCGTAGGCGAGATTGTTGTGGTGGTCTGGCTCGCCCGGCTCATTGGCGCAATCCTTCTCAAGCATGAGAATTGCCAGCTCGAAGTCGAGATTATAAAGCCGCTGAAACGCGTCAGTGTGTCGCCAATCTTGCGCATTTACTGCCCAAGCCGCGCCGGCGGCAATAAACGCACGTCGCCTCATACTTGTAAGAGTTCCTTCGCCCGCTCCAGGTTGCAACGAATTCCAAGGTAAAACGAACCAAACTTGGCGTAAACCGCACTCACTGGGTCAAAGCGCATTTCGTAAATCAGCTTTTTGAACACAAGCGCATCGTCGGAAAACAAGTCCACACCCCATTCCCAATCGTCAAACCCGATCGAGCCTGAGATGATCTGCTTCACGTCCCCTGCATAGCGCCGCCCCACCAGTCCGTGTTCGTGCATCAGTGCAGCACGCTCTTCAAGAGGCAGCATATACCAGTTCTTCGATTCACCCCTTAGCCGGTCCATCGGGTAGAAGCAGCAATATTTTGCCGGAGGGATCTCGACGTGTAGTCGAGGGGCCATCGCCGTCTTTTGGCGTTCCAGCGTCTCTTGGATCGATGCCTTCCAGGGTGCGCTATGTGGGGTTACCTCGTCAGCAAGCAAAGCTCCATAGACCTTGGCCGAACTTTCATAAAGGCCAAGCTCTACGATGCTCAGATAAGAAGTCGTCTGCTCGCAGTACTGCCAGATCTTTAACTTCCGGATCTCCCACTCGGCCGCACTCAAAACCTCAAAATCCTTGCGAAAGTGCACCAACATGAAATCGCCCTTGTGTCCGAATACGCTGAAGAGACCTGTCACTGAACCCATCTTTTCAAGCGTTCCGCACAGTTCCTCAACCATCTCTGTTCTGGTTGCAGCGTCCAGGTTTCGCCAGGCTCCCCAATTGATTCTGAACATCTGATGAAGCAAAGCGGCACCCTCAACGGTGAGGGGCATCTGCGGTAGTGGCAAACTCATATATAGATTATGGCAACGCCCCGGGGTATTTGGCTCGGCTCCGCCTTCGCCGCCCTCGGCGCTCTTGGCTTCGCAGTCAAATCCATTCTTATCAAAATTGCCTATCAGCTCGCGCCGATAGACTCAACTACCATCCTTGCTCTACGGGTTCTTTTCTCTGTTCCCGTCTTTCTGCTCATGGCCTGGCAGGGCAATCGTGAAAACGACCCTCTTTCATTACGCGACAAACTGGTCCTGGTTTGGCTCGGCTTCAACGGCTACTATATCGCGAGCTTTTTCGACTTCTGGGGCTTACAGTACATCACTGCTGCACTGGAACGTCTGATTCTTTTCACCTACCCGGGCATCGTACTTCTGCTCAACGCGGTCTGGTTCAAGCGCGCCATCCGGCGCCACGAATATGGAGCACTGGCCTTGTCCTGGCTCGGCATCGCGCTGGTTTTCTACAACGACCTCTCACTCAGCGCTCAGCCTGGTGTGGTCTGGAAAGGCACCTTGCTCGTATTTGTGTCTTCAGTCACCTATGCCATCTATCTGGTAGGTTCTGGGAGCGTGATCCATAGAATCGGCAGCATCCGCCTGACAGGAATTGTCGTCAGCGTCGCCTCCGGCTTCATCACCGCGCAGTTCTTCCTGACCCATCCAGTGAGTGATCTCAAGCAGCCTGCCGGGATCTACTGGATCGCCGGGGCCCTGGCCATTTTCTCAACCATCCTCCCGATCTTCTTTACCTCTGAAGCCATCAAAAGAATCGGGGCCAACCGGACGTCCATCGTCGCATCGGTTGGCCCTGTCTTTACGATTTGGCTTGGAAACCTTTTCCTGAACGAAGGCGTGAGCTTTATGCAACTCTGCGGCACAGCGCTGGTGCTTGCCGGCGTTCTACTGGTTTCAGCCCACTAAACACTCAAAACCGGCACTCCGCTTTCGCGAATGATCGCGTAAGTATACGAGCGCAATGCGGCCAGACCATGCGAGGTGCTTCGTGCAATCACCACCAGATCGGTCTTGGATGTCTTTACCATCGAGGCAATCGCCTTACCCGGATCGCCAGTCTCAATCAGTATCTCGACTTCCATCCCCTGGGTAAGTTCCGTCAGTCGCTCCTTCACTGCCGATTCAAAGTGCAACTCGTGCGCCTTCTCAAAGTTGAACCCAACATGCCCGCTCAGCCCCGTCATTGCGTGCATCACGATCAGCTTGGCCCCCATGCGTTCAGCCAGTGCTTTAGCCTCAGCGATTACTTTTACTGAACTCTCGCTCAAATCCACCGCTGCCGCAATCTTTGAAAAGTGAATATCTTCCAGCTTCGGGTCTTCCATGTGTGCCCCGGTCAGTACCGCGCACTCCGCATCATGAAGAACCTTGGATGTCACGCTTCCCAAAAGGAAGCGACGGAACGGACCGTAGCCATGAGTGGGCAGAACGATTAGATCCACTTCCCGCTCGCCAGCGTACTGCACGATTCGCTCACTGGGGAATCCTTCAAGCAGGACGCGTTCGACAGGCATCCCTTTCAATTCGCGGGTGCAAGTGGCATTTAGCCGTTCCAGCCCGAGCTTTCTTCTGGTGTCCATCAGTTCCTGAAGAACAGGGCCACCTGCTTCAAGTACAGCAGCCTCGTAATCCGGAGGTGGCACCACGTGCAGCAGAATCGTCTCAAAGGGCGACTTTTGATACAGCTGCTTCACATAATGCGCTGCCGCAGCGTCGCGGGGCGAAAAATCTACTGGCATCAATACGCGTTTCATTACCCCCAACATATCCTATTTGTGCTGGTATCAGGCAGGCGGACACAATGAGTACGCGTGCTATGCTCAGGGTGTGTTTGTGCACAATTCGCTCGTATTTTTCCGCTTTTTGCTAGTCCTTCCTGTCTTCTCGGTTGCCCTGCAGGCCCAGCCCAAAGTGATCCAGATTCTGGATGAAGAGTTAAACCGGAACTTCGCTGCATTGAAGAAATCCGAACCTGCTCCTTACTTCATGTCCTATCAGATGGTCGAACAGGAGGCGATGTCTGTAACCGCAACTCTTGGTACTCTCCAGGGTTCATCAACAGGCAAGAGCCGCGCAGTGGATGTCTCAATCCGGCTGGGTGACGCTAAGCTCGATAACTACCGTCAGATTCGCGGAGATCGGCCCCAGTTCTCTGGTGCCATTGCAATGCCCCTCGAAGACGAACCGAATGCACTCCGCCGGCGCCTTTGGCTTGAGACAGATCGCGTATACCGTGGTGGTGCGCAACGGCTGATTAATATCAAGACCAACCAGCAGGTCAAGCTCGAAAGCGACGACAAGTCTGGCGATTTTTCACCCTCAGCCGCAGTTGTCAAGTATGAGGTTGTTCCTCCTTTGAAGTTCGAAAAGAAGCTCTGGGAAGATCGTGTTCGTAAATGGAGTCAATACTTCGCTGACAAACCCGAAGTGCTGGCAAGCAGCGTGGTTGTTGTTGGTCAGCGCGAAGTCAAGACACTGGTCAGCACAGAAGGAACCAAGCTTCAACATGGCCGTCAGTTTGCTCGCATCCTGATTAGTGCTCGTGGTAAAGCATCCGATGGAATGAACCTGGCGGCTAGCGAAACTTTTGAAGCCGAAGATATGGGTCGGCTACCGGACGAAAAGGCAGTTCAGGCGGCAGTTGAAAAGGTCTATCGCAAACTCTCTGCGCTGCTCAAAGCTCCACTGGCTGAACCCTTCACCGGCCCCGCCATCATGTCCGGCAAATCGGCCGGCGTCTTCTTCCACGAAATCTTTGGTCACCGCATCGAAGGCCATCGTCAGAAGGACGAAAGCGAAGGCCAAACCTTTACCAAGATGGTCGGCCAGAAAATTCTGCCAGACTTCCTAAGTGTCAAGATGGACCCAACCCTTCACCAACTCGCCGGTACTGACCTTTACGGTTGGTATAACTTCGACGACGAAGGAGTTCAGGCCAAACCAATTAGCGTTGTCAAAGCCGGCGTACTCGAAAACTTCCTGATGTCCCGCTCGCCGATCAATGGCTTCCCGGTATCGAATGGTCATGGCCGCAAGCAATTGGGTGCTGAAGTCGTAGCCCGCCAGTCGAACCTCGTGGTTGAAAGCTCCAAGGCCGTCTCAAGTGCCGACCTCCGCAAGATGCTGATCGCAGAAATCAAGAAGCAGAATAAGCCCTATGGCCTCTACTTTGAAGAGGTTTCGAGCGGCTTCACGATCACCAGCCGCCGTGGCCTGCAGGCATTCAGCGTCTTTCCGGTCATGGTGTACAAAGTCTTTCCTGACGGCAAACCCGATCAACTCATTCGGGGTGCCGATATTGTCGGCACACCTCTTACGAGCTTCTCGAAAATTGTTGAGACATCCAACGAGACCACCGTCTTCAATGGCTACTGTGGCGCTGAATCAGGCCAGGTTCCGGTCTCTGCTTCTTCTCCTGCCTTGATGGTGAGTGAGATCGAAGTTTCGCTCCGCGAGCGGTCTCAAGAGCGTCCGCCTTTTCTTGATCGCCCGACCGGTTCCAGCATCGTCGGAGGTGTCATCTAATGCGACGCCGCGACTTTGCTCTTTTGCTCCCCGCAACGGCTCTTGCCCAGCGTGCTGCATCCCCCACGACAGATCCAATCCTCAAGGCGATGCAGGACGAGATGACTCGCTCCCGCCCCCTGAGTGTGGTTGGTGGCCAACCGATCTATTTCATGGAATGTGCTCTCGATGACGCACAAGCCTTCCGCGCTTCGGCCAGTCTGGGTGCGCTCTTCAGCGCAAGCCCAACTGCATTCCGCGTACCTCGAGTAGGGTTGAGAATCGGAGACAAGAAGTTTGACAACACAAACTACATCTTCTCCGAGCTCTTCATGGGTACCCGCTTTGATCCAGACCAATTCCCGCTCGATAATAATTCTGCGGCGATGCGACAGATATTCTGGCTTGCTATCGATCGTGCCTACAAAACGGCGATTGAAGCCATTGGCCGTAAGAAGGCAGCGCTTCGTAACATCACCCAGGCTGAAGAGCTTCCAGATTTCTCCGATGCTCCTCCGCTGAAGATGATCGAACCGATTCCCGCTTGGAGCGTCGATGAAACCGAGTGGAAAAATCGCATCGCCAAGCTCTCAAAGGTCTTTACCTCCTTCCCGGACATCTACACATCATCGGTCGATTTCGAGTCTTCGCGGGACATTTGCTACTACGCCAATAGCGAAGGAACAGAGCTCCGCTACACCGAGCTGATCAACTATGTGAGAGCACGAGCCAACGGCCAGGCAGCCGACGGAATGCGTCTCCGAAATCATGCCTTCTTCTTCCTCAATGGCAAGTCGCAAATTTCTTCCGAGGCTGCAATGGAAGCCGATATCCGGCGTACTGCTGAGGAATTGTCTGCACTTCTCAAGGCTCCTGTTGGAGAAACGTATTCTGGCCCAGTTCTCTTTGAAGCCGAAGCCTCCGCTCAACTTTTCTCTGATCTGATTGGCAGCCAAGCTGCCGCAACTCGCAAGCCTGTGGCCGAACCTGGACGGTCGATCAATCTCCCGACAGGGGATCTCGAAGGGCGGTTGAATTCACGTATCCTGCCTGCTTCCTTTACTGTGGTTGACGACCCCACACAGGCCACCTACAAGGGTCGTACCTTGATGGGCCACTACCCTATCGATCTCGAGGGGGTCGAGGCCCAACCCATCGTCCTCATCGAGAAGGGCAACTACAAAAACTATCTTTCTACGCGAATTCCAACCCGCGATTCCAAATCGACCAATGGCCACGCCCGTCTGCCGGGCTCTTTTGGTGGATACGTTGCTTACTCAAGCAACCTTTTTGTGAAGTCTGAAGAAACCATTCCTGCTGCCGACATGAAGAAGAAACTGCTTGAGATGGTGCAACAGCGCAACAAGCCTTACGGCCTTCTCGTGCGCAAGCTCGACTTCCCCTCTACTGCCAGTTTCGAAGAATTGCGTGGCGCTCTTGCTGGTGCCGGTTCTCGCCCTGCTCCTCTCCCCTTGCTGGTTTACCGGGTCTACCCTGACGGACGGGAAGAGTTGGTTCGCGGGCTCCGGTTCAGAAGTCTGAACGTGCGTGCGCTTAAGGACATCACTGCCGCCGGTAACGATGAAGCCCATTTTGATTACCTTGCCAACGGCGCTCCTTTTGCGGTCGTTGGTGGCGGCAATTATGTCTTCGGCTGCACAACTGTTGCCCCAAGCATTCTCTTTGACGATCTTGAACTCGAGCGGCCTCAGGTGGAATTGCCGAAACTCCCTGTGGTTCCGCCTCCGCCACTCACGGCCTGAGGTCTCGTGAAGATCCTTTCAAGAGCCATCTTTCGCGAAGTCGCCTCAAGCGCCCTGCTGGGCGTCGTACTCTTCACGTTTGTTTTGTTCTTGCAACGCCTTGGCAGCGGCAAGCTTTTTGAGCTGGTTCTGCGCAACTCGACAGACTGGCAAACCGCCGTCTATCTGTTCTTCCTGATCGTCCCTCCAACTTCGCCCTTCACCATCCCTGTCGGGGTCCTGGTAGGCGTGCTGATTGGCCTGAGCCGTATGTCGGGCGACAACGAGATCACTGCCCTTCGCGCTACTGGCTCGCCTGCAAGGCGTGTTGTAGCTCCAGTATTGACCTTTGGCTTTCTTGGCTTCCTGCTCACAGCTGCCTCGACCACATGGTTAACGCCCTGGAGCCTGCGTCAGTCCACAAAACTCATGAACAAGGCCTTGGCTGCCCAGGTGACTGCCGAGATTCAGCCTCGCGTCTTTGAAGAAGGCTTCCCCAATACAGTGCTCTATGTCGGTGACGTGATTGCCGGGCCAACCGTCAAGTGGCGCAAGATTTTCATGGCTGATCTGAGGGCGGCCGACCAACGCAGCTCTGGAGCGCGCGATCGCAGCGATGAGCCTCGCATATTACTGGGCGAAGAGGCTCTTGCTGTCTCTGACATCAAGAACAACCGCATCCAGCTCTCCATGAAGAATGGATCAACTTACGAGATCGGGAAGAACCCGTCCCAGGATGCCACGTCGTTCTCTCCGAAAAGCGATCTTGGCTTGCAAGCCAAAGAACCCAACGAATACCGGCGCTCCAATAACTTTCTTGAGATGGATACCGTGCCCCTGCTTCGCTTTGTCCAGTCGAAGCCGAGAACTGAGACCCTTGATGCCCGCCTTGAACTGAACCAGCGCGTTGCCCTTCCATTCGCATGCATGCTGCTAGCTCTGGTAGGCGTCCCACTCGGTGTCTCCCGGCGCAAGGCAGGAAAGAGCGCAGCTTTCGTTGTTACGGTCCTCCTGGCCTTCCTCTATTACATGAGCATGATCAGTTTGCAGCAGATGGCGCGCCGGGGTGGCTTGTCGGTAGAGCTGGCTGCGTGGGGACCAAACCTGATCTTCCTTCTCCTGGCCGTGATTCTCCTCATGCGCCTGGAACGGCCCGGTGATCGCGATGTCGTTGGTGCCGTTCAGGCTTCGCTCACCGGCATCTGGACTAAGTGGCGGGGCGTGAAGGAGACATCGGTTCAGCGCACCGCAGCCCAAGCTTTTGAATCTGGGTTTTATAAGGTCGTGAAGGTTCCGGGTGTTGCTTTCTTCAGCACGATCATGGATGCATACGTGCTCCGAACCTTTCTCTTCTACTTCACCTTGCTCCTGGTCAGCTTCGTGATGATGACGGAAGTCTTCACCTTCTTCGAGCTCTTGGGCGACATCGTCCGCAACAATATTGAGACGGCCAAGACAACCTCATATTTGATCTTCCTGTCGCCTCAGCTCATTTACCAAACCACTCCGGTCAGCGTGCTTGTGGGTGTACTGGTAACCTTCGGCATCC
Organism: Bryobacter sp.; assembly: GCA_046590555.1. Lineage (GTDB taxonomy): Bacteria > Acidobacteriota > Terriglobia > Bryobacterales > Bryobacteraceae > Bryobacter. Next base: position 9,499 of record JBKJUN010000812.1, read on the forward strand.
TGAGTAAATCGAACGAAGTAACCGCCTTCAAAGCCTGTGGCGTGAGTGTCCATCGCCTTTCGTTTGCAATCCTTCTGGCCAGTCTCTTCATGAGCGCCAGCCTCTTCGCCTTCGACTACTATTACGTCCCTGAGGCCAATCGCAAACAGGACGCTTTGCGCAGTGAGATTAAAGGCAAAGCCCCCCAAACCTATGTACAGCCCGACCGCAAGTTCATCTTCGGCGAAGGCTGCCGCATTTTCTATTACAAGTTCCTCGACCCCGTCCAAAAAGTAATGGTCAATCCGCGCGTCTATGAGCTGGATTGCGACACCTTCTCTATGAAGCGCATGATCGCGGCCGAACGCGCCCGCTGGGAGCCGAATCTTAAGCGCTGGGTTTTCCAAAGCGGCTACAAGCGTGACTACAAGGGAATCGAAATGGCAGACTACAATCCCTTCCTCGATTCCACTGCCACCTTCCCGGAACTCACTGAAACCCCGGATTACTTCCTGCAGGAATTGATCCAGGACAAGCAGATGAACTTTCATCAATTAGAGAGCTACATCCAGACCCTGCAGCAGTCGGGCCTTGATACAACACGTCTGCAAGTGCAGTATCACAAGAAGTTCGCAGTGCCCCTCTTTGCCTTCATCATGGCTCTGCTCAGCATCCCCTTTGCCTTCATGACGGGCAACCGTGGTGCCATGGCTGGCGTCGGTGTGAGCCTTGGAATTGCCATTGCCTACTGGACGGTTTCCTCGGTCTTTGAGCAGGTCGGCAATGTTGGACAGCTTCCGCCGGCACTGGCCGCCTGGAGCCCCGACGCACTCTTTTCTCTCATCGGAGCCTGGCTTTTGGCTAGACTGCGTACTTAGACCTTTTTCAATTTCAAATTCATGGCCTCTGCCCCTACCCCAACCATCCTCACTGTCTCTGGCCTGATCGGCAGCGGCAAAACCAGTGTCTGTCGCGAGCTCTCTGTAGTCACTGGCTGGCGAGTCGTTTCTGCCGGTACGATCCTGCGCCGTATGGCTGAAGATCGCGGACTCTCCGTAATCGAGTTCAACGAGATTGCCAAGACGGACAAAACGATTGACAAGTTCATTGATGACCAGTTGATTGCCCTTCGGGATTCGACCGAGTCGCTGATTGTCGACTCAAGACTCGCCTGGCACTTCATCCCCAGTTCATACAAGGTCCACCTGATCGTCGATACTTCGATCGCCGCCAACCGTGTCTTCAACGCACAGCGCAGCGACGAATCCTACGCCACACCTGAAGCCGCCTATGCGGCCAACGCGCAGCGTCAGACGATCGAGAACGAACGCTTCAAGCACTATTACGGGATCAATTGCGAAGATCAGTCCAACTACGATTTGATCCTCGATTCAAGCGCAATGATGCCGGCCGAGTTGGCCGCCAGGATGTTCGAAGCAGTAACTAACCGCGATCCTGTAACTGCGGATAAGCACTAAGCACACGGTCGAGTTCAGCTAGCTGCCCTGGGCCGAGACCCTCGTTCGGGTCGAGGCACCAGATTCCTTCGAGCAATCCCTGTCGCCGAAGTACTTCATGGATGCCAGCGATACAGCCGTGAAATTGATTGGCCACATCGAAGATCGCCGCATTGGCGTCTGTGAGCTGCGCATTGAGCGTCAGCATCTTCTCAGGCACTGGCGAGTGGTGCCGATGGTAGTGCTTGATCTCATTGAGGATCTCAACCGCGCGTTGCGTCCAGACGGCCCATTGTCCAAGCAACCCGCCCACCATCCGAAGCTGGACATCTCCAAATTGATAAACGGTGAGCAGGTCATTGATGATGTTGTCGTCATTGCCTGTGTAGATCGCGATCTCGCTGGCTCGCCCACTCTCAGCCACAGCTCGCATCACGTCGATCGTCTGGTAGCGATGGAAGGGTGCTACCTTGATCGCGACTACATTTTCGATCTCGGCGAAGCGCCGCCAGAAGCGGTAGGAAAGCACTCGGCCTCCGACGGCTGGCTGCAAGTAGAAGCCAACGACAGGTAAGGTTTCAGAGACTGACTTTGCGTAAGCTAGCATCTCTTCTTCGGTGGAGTTGCGAAAGGGAGCGAGGCTCAATAGCCCCGCGTCATAGCCGAGCTTTGCTGCCAGATCGGCTTCGTTTGCTGCGCATACGCCAGCGATGGCAAGCCGCCCTGTCGGCTTCCATTCTTCAATCGCCATCTTGAGGACAGGTTCGAGCAGGCCGTTTTCTCGGATCGTGAACTGTGTGGTGTGGACGGCGACGGCAATGCCGCCCGCGCCAGCCTTGGCGTAATAGCGGGTGAGCCCGCGCTGATTGGCTTCGTTTAGTTGCCGGTTGGCGGTGAGGGCCAGCGGATGAGCAGGGATCACCAAACCCTCAAAGAATCTTGATCTTAGCGACATCAGAACTTACCGTCCCGGGCTTCAAAATGGGTGGGTTTACCGAGGGAGCGGCCCCCGGATTCGATCCAGCTTGCCGTCCACTCAAAGGTCTTTAGCCAACTCACTTGCGGGGGGCCGAAGAGGGCGTGTGCCTTTGAGCCATCGTTCAGCAGAGCGGTCTCGCCCTCGGTGCCGGTGAATTCGATGGCTTTGTTCCAGCGATTTCCGAACGCGATAGC
>JBKJUN010000604.1:0-1427 GCA_046590555.1 Bryobacter sp.
GAGTTTGTGGCGCTGCAGGCGGCCTTCGCCGATTCGCCGAAGAGCTGGTCGATGGATGTGGCGGGAATTGATGCCAGCACCTACGACCTGTCGGTGAAGAACCCGAACGGCGGCGAACTGGTGGCGCTGCGTAGCCCGCGGGAAATTCTGGACGAGATCGCGGCGCTGGATGCGGAGAGCGCGGAAGTGCTGGCGAGGATCAGGGAGTTGGTGTGAACGAACTATGGCGGCAGGCCCCACTGAGGGAATTTGCTGAATTGGTTTCGACGGGGCCGTTTGGCTCGATGCTTCACAAATCTGACTACGTGGGCGAAGGCGTGCCTCTAATTAATCCCATCAATATCGTCGAAGGGTTCATCATTCCTGACCATGACAAAAAGGTCGGCAGCGATGCGCTGACAAGACTTGCGCCCTATGCTCTCAACGCTGGCGATGTCATTGTGGGACGACGCGGCGAGATTGGCCGATGTGCCGTGGTGCAGGAGTCTCAGCGCCACTGGGTTTGCGGTACTGGTTGCTTCTTCATTCGACCAAAGGAAAGTATTGACTCACACTTCTTGGCGCAATTAATTCGATCGCCGCGCTACCGTGATCAATTAGAACGGTCCGCCACTGGCACGACGATGAGCAACGTGAGTAATAGCGCGCTTGCAAGTCTCCTGCTGAAAGTCCCAGACCTGCCAACCCAACGTCGCATCGTCGCCATCCTCGACAGAGCCTTTGAGGGCATCGCCACCGCCAAGGCTAACGCCGAGCAGAACGTGCGGAAAGCGCGGGAGGTTTTTGAGACGGCACTGCAGTTGCTGCTGAAAGATTGCCAAGATGGCCTGTCGCGGCATACTCTTACGGGTGTTTGCGACATCCGATCCAAGCTCATCGATCCGCGGGAGGCGCAATACTTGAGCCTCCCGCACATTGGTGCAGGCAACATTGAATCGATGACGGGCGCGATCCTGGACGTTAAGACGGCGCGAGAGGAACAGCTCATTTCTGGGAAGTTCTTGTTTGACGAATCAACGGTTCTCTACAGCAAGATTCGTCCTTACTTGATGAAGGTTGTGCGTCCTGATTTTTATGGACTGTGTAGCGCCGACATCTACCCGCTGGTGCCCAAGGTTGGACGGATCGCTCGGGACTATCTTTTCTACCTTTTGCTCACGCCCGGATTCACTGAATATGCAGTCAAGGGATCGGCTCGGGCAGGAATGCCAAAGGTCAACCGAGAGCATCTCTTTGCATATGAGTTCTCGCTTCCACGCATCCAAGAGCAAGTGCGCATCGCAGCCCGGCTTGATGCTCTCGCAGAGGACACCCAGCGTTTGAGTGAGATCTGTGAAAAGAAGCTCGCCGCCCTCGACGAACTCAAAAGATCCCTCCTCCACCGCGCCTTCGCCGGCGAACTGTGAAAGGCCTTCGTCATGAAAATC
>JBKJUN010000615.1:0-22096 GCA_046590555.1 Bryobacter sp.
GTTACCGGGAGGAGATCCGCAAGCAAGCGAAACGCTTTGGCCTGGACCCGGCAGTAGTGGACAAGATGCGCGAGCCTGTGCTGGTGCGCGAGCTGGTGGACAGCGAAGCGAACCCGCAGGACTTGATCACCGACCTGAACAAGAAGGGCACGGCGGAACTTCGCACAGCAGAGCGAGGAATGTCAGACAGCCGGCGTGTCACGCCGAAGACGCTGGAAACGATCAGCGGCAGGATCGAAGACAGCGGACCCGAAGGAACACTGGCAAAGGCCCTGGAAGGGGATGCGCGGGAAATCGTCGACCGTTTAACCGATGACGGCGTTCTCACGGTGCAAGAGCGTCCCAGTTTAATGAATGGCGATGGTCGTTTAACCGCAGAGGGCAAGCAGCGGGTTTCGCGCCTGATGGTGGGACGGCTGTTTGAGGATGCGGCGCACTTTGAAGAGGCCGCGCCGGAGCTAAAGGCCAAGCTGGAGCGCGTGGTGGCACCCATGGCGGCGGTGGAAGGCAAAGGCGACTGGGACATCACCGGGGACGTGCGCAACGCCGTGCAATTGGTGGAAGAGGCCCGGACGCGGGATCTGTCGATTGATGAGCTGACCAGCCAGCGCGGCATGTTTGGCGACCGGAATTACAGCAGGGAATCCATCGCGGTTGCGAAGCTATTGCGCGAGGCGAAACCGACTGAGGTGACGAAGCGTTTCCGGCAGTATGCGCAGGAAGCGCGACTGGCCGAGGGTGGCCAGGGATTGCTGGGCATGGACGCGCCGAACAAGGCGGAAGCGTTTGAGTCGGCGTTTGGGATGGATCGCGGCGGGACAGCGCCAGCGCTGAAGCAGCCAGTGACCCCAGAGACACGGGCCAAGGTCGAGAAGCAGGTGTACGCGAGCGGGGCGATGAGCCTGGTGCGTCCGGAGGAAGTGCCGATCAACTACCGCAAAGGCAAGCCGACGACGGCTGAGGTGGAAGCCGGGGCACGGGTGAAGTACTTCGGGCCGAATGGCGACCGGCCTGCCGTGGTGAGTTTGAATGACCAAGCGATGCAGGTCGTGAACGGAATCCTTGGCACAGGCAGAGCCAGTGGACTGGCAATCCCAGAGCTGGATAGCTTACGGCTGCGCGCGGAACTCTCGAATCGAGTGCGGAGGGCCAGCGGCGAAGGCAAGGTGGCGCTATCGAATCTGCTCGACACAATCCGGAAAATGGCCGAATCGAATCGCGACGGAAACCTTGTGATTGTTGAGGGTCATCGAGGTATCCCGGCCCGCGAGCTGACGAAAACTTTAAGAGAAGAGCTGACGCACTACGAGCAATTCGGCTTGAGCGAGACTCACGCGGCGCAGGCCGTGCATGACTTTCAGATGATGCTGCCTCAATGGAAGAAGATTGACGCTTACCTCAACAAGAACGGCTATGGTTCGCTGGCAGGCGCTACCCGCGTGATGGAAGGTGCGGCGCAAATTGCCGCAGGCAGATGGAAAGACATGAGCCTGAACAGCGCAGAAGCGGTGTCATGGTTCGGCCAGTATGTTGATGGAGTCAGAGCGCGGCATGGCGAAAAAGCTGAGCGTGTGACACGATGGGCAGAGAAGGAGATTCGGGATGGATACGACAATCGAAAGCGGCAGGCAGAGCGGTACCGCGAAGATGAGCGAAAACTCAGCGATCCGGAGGGGACTGATTCTCGCGGGACGTCCGATCCCGGAGGAGATCCGGCTCAATCCCGAGTCAGAGAAGATCGAGATGGCGCTGGTTCTGGGTTGGCCAAAGGGCCAGAGAGAGTACAAGAGAATCAGCGCGGAGCTGGGGCTAGCAGAGCCAGAGGAACTGCCACCGCCAAGCCCAATCGACCGGATGAGCGAGGCCGACTACGCCCGGTACGTGGCGATGGTGAAAGCAGCCGAGCGCAAGGACGTGGACGAGATGAAGCGGCTACTGAGCGGCGCGGCGTAACGCCACCGCCAACAGTTAAGGGTGCGGCGCTGGCTGTAAAGCGGCCTCAGCGGATTGCTGCGGACAACTCACCAGATTTCGACACCCGAGAAAACGATTCCCAAGCGCGAGTTGTCGTCTACGAGCCGTATAAAGATCGTCCGCAAATCATCGGCCTGAATCACCAGGCTATGCGCACAGTTGCCACGCTGCTCGATACTGGCACCTTCGATGGCTTGACGCTTGATCGAGAAGCGGTAGAACTGCTTTCCAGTAAGTTGCGTGACATTGCCGAGCGGCGCGGCGGCGCAGATACGTTGCTTCAGATCGAAGACGCGCTAGCGTCCAGCTTGAAACGAAACGACGGCCATGGAGCCATGCTCGTCGTGGGAGACGGATCAATTGGAACAAAGCAAATCCTAAGGGCAACCCGTGAGGAGCTGATCCACGACCAGCAAATGCGTCTAGGCATGCCGTATGAGTCGCAAGTCGATTCAGCAGGACTCATGGCCAGGCCGGAATGGTCGAAAGTGGAGAGGTACTTCAAGGGGACGGGATACGAAAACATCCCAGCCTACGAGAAGGTAATCGAGGGAGCGGCTAAGATCGCACGCGGGCTATGGGACCCCATGGATCTAAGCAGGGGCGAAGCTGAAGCATGGCTTGGCGCATACGTCGGCGAACTGAGAAGCAATTTTGGAGACGAGGCACTAGGAGTATTACGATGGGCAAAGAAGGAGTTCAAGACAGATGAGTTCATTGAGAGGACGAATCCACGTGACGCCGTACAGCGGCGATCATCCGATGTCGAGGAAAGACCTGGCAGCGAAAAGGGCGGAATACGGCCTAAGGGACTCCGACTTCGAAGCGGAGATGAAACCGCAAGACAACCTGGAGAGGCTGGTGGCGGCGGGGATGAAGGGGGACGCGGAATTCCGAGCGGAGTTTCAGAAGCTATTCCCAGCGAAGCCCGTCGAGGCGTAGCGGACTACCTGCGTGAAAAACAAGAGAACAAATCAAGGGCAGACAACGATACTACTCACGGCGGTGGAGTATCGGTTCCCGGCGTACTTTCGCGAGGACGATCCACTACCAACACAGCCCCTACCGAAACCGCAAAGCTCAAGCAAGCCAAAGAAGGCGGCGGCGGCCGGGGCGGCAAGACCATCGAGCGTGCGACGCCAGCGGAAAGCCCAGACCCCAAGGGCAACAGCGGCGAACCTGTAAGCAATCCTGACAAGTTGGGCGGCGGCGACGAGAAATACACCACCAGCCCGAGCTACGATCAGACGCGCGAGAATTTCATTGATCGCGTGGGCTTAGACGATGCGACCAAGAAAGCAGTGCGCGAAGGCTTGGACGCCTGGGAGAAGACGAACCCCGAGCGGCGCGTGGTGAGCTTTGGAGACGTTGCCGAAGAAGCCAAGGCACTCGACCCGAGGCTGATACTTGAACTGGACCGCAAGAAGGCGCAGGATCTGCTGATTACGGATGCGGGGATGCGTGCGGCGGCCAAGGGCGCACAACACGCCATCAGCCGGGAAATCACCTCAGTGAATGGGCGGTTGAGGGGCGAAGGAATTGTAGGCGCGGAACGTCAACGGCTGGAGAGAAAGCTCGAACAGTTGGAAGGCGACTTCCAAAAGCTGGCCGACGTGCTGATTCCAACGCGGAGCCACATCGGGCGCATGCTGGCCTTCGAGAACATGATGGCGGCGGAGAGCTTTGACGTGACGTATTGGCTGGACCGGGCCAAGCGTGCTTCGAAGACGCCGGAAGGCGTGCGACTGCCCGACAAAGACATCGAGCGCATCCGTGAAGCGGCGGATCGCGGCCAAGGTGCCGAGGATGCGGCGGTGGAGCGGGTGCAAGGCAAGAAGACTCAGGCCGAGGCCGAAAAGCTGGCCAAGGAAGAGCTGGGGCCGGAGCCGACACCGGAACGGGCACCAGGGGCGCAGCCGGAAGACGGGAAGCCGAAGAGCAGGGCTGAGCGGGCGCGGCAGGTAGCCAAGGGAGAAGCGAAGCCCAAGCCCGAGCCCTTAGAACCGACTCTTGCCGAGAAGCAGCAGCGGTACAAGGATCGCCTCACCAAACGCATTGCCGAGCTGATGAGCGGCGAGGTGAAGGAGCGGAAAACGTCGAAGTGGGAGCTGACACCGGAACAGCGCAAGGAAGTGGAGCGGGACCCGGCAGTGCGGGCGGCCGCGCGAGAGCTGGCGCGGCACATGAAGGATATGCGCAAGGATGGCTGGATCGAGTACCTGTTGAGCTTGCGCACGGCAGGTTTGCTTTCGGCCCCCGCCACCCACGTCCGCAACACGACATCGAATCTGGCGTTTCAAACTTTCAATGAGGCTTCGCGGCCAATGGCCGTTGTTGCCGACTTTGCCATGCGGCACATGCTGAAGGGGAAGACCCAGCAACAGCGCACCGTGCAGGGTATAAGCGTGGACGCGATCCTGAAGGCTGGACGCGAGGGCGCGGTGACTGGGCTGAAAGAAGCGATAGAGATCATGAAGACCGGCGAGGTGCCGAACGGCGACACGAAGCTGTTCGACTTCACGCGCGAGCTGAACGCAAAACACCTGTTTGAGAATCGCGCCGGGCTGAAGCATCTGGCCTGGACGAACGACGCCATCAATCTTGTGTTCCGCAGCCTCAAGGCCGAGGATCGGTTCTTTAAGCGGTCTGCTTACGAGCGAAGCATCCAAGAGCAGACGAAGTTGGCCAAGGTGAAGGTGCCCACCGAGGAGATGATGATTCAGGCCTGGGCGGATGCCGACTTCCTGACCTTCAATAATGAAAACGTCGCGGCGAGAACGCTGAACCAAGGGATTGCGCGGCTTGAAAAAGCTGGTGCCGCTGGTAAGGCCGGGGCGACTCTGTTGAAGTTTTTCCTTCCGTTCCGCAACACTCCGGCCAATGTCTGGATGCGCGGCTTCGAAGGCATCGGCGGCGGCATTGCCACGGGCGCATTCAAGGCGATGACGCACGAAGGCATGTTGACGGCAGCGCAGCAACGCGCGATCGCGATGGAGATCGGACGCGGGGCTACGGGGCTGGGGCTGGTGGCGCTGGGCTTCATGGGCGGCGTTCAAGGTTGGATCACTGGCATGTATGGCGAGGATGAGCGTGGCGAGGCTGGAGTAGCAAGAGCAGCCGGGAAGCAGCCGGGCTCAATCCGTGTAGGCGAGAAGTGGTATTCCGTGGTCGGGCTTTCTCCCATCGCCAACATGGTGATGGTGGGAGCAACGCTGGCGCGACGGTACGACAACCCGCTGGCGTTTCTGAGCAATGCCGATGAGGCGCTGGCGCTGTTTAGCTCCACCGTCAAAGATCAACCGATGTTGCGCGGCCTGAATGACATGATCGAAGCAATCCAGAACAAAGGCAACCGGGCCAGCAGCATTGTGAGCAGCGCTACAGGAAGCCTTGTACCGAGTGTGTTGAACGCTTTAGGGCAGGCGACAGACAGCAAGCAACGCGATGCCCGAGGTGGAAACATGCTGGAGCGAGCCGGGAAAGCTGTGATGGCGCGGACTCCAGGATTGCGGCAGATGCTGCCCGAGCGGCTCGATGTACTGGGACGGCAGCAAGAACAGGCTCGGCTGAGCAGCTTACTGGGCTTCCCTGCGACGGAAGAGACCAAGAGCCCGGCACTGCGCGAGATGGTGCGCGTGGGCGTGAGCATGGGCGAGGGTCGCGCCAAGGAAGGCGAGCGCAAGGGCGCGTTCGAGGAACGGGTAATGGCGGCACGCAAGCGCGGCGAACTGCCTCCGGAGCGGATGCCGAATGAGAAGCGTGAAGACTTTGAGGCGCGGCAGGCGGCGATTGGCGATTCCATCCTGAAGAGGGTTGAGCGGCTCTTGCAACAGAAGCAGTACCGCGAGGCGGACCGGGTGGAGCAACAGCACCAGATCGAAGAGCAGATCAGCAAGGCCCGGAAACGTGCCGGCATGGCGGTGAAGCTGCGCGGGTATGCTGACGCGCCAGCGGCAAAGAAGCGCGAGTGGCTGGCGGCGCGGATGTAGCCGGGGGAGGAATGGCTACGGGGAGGGAATGGAATCTTCAGGCAACTGGTCGAAGGATTCTTTGTTGCCTTTCGAAGTATTGCGAGAGACGGTCCATGATCCCATCCAAAAACCGATTCACGGAATCGTAGCTGTGGCGATGGAAGAGGCGGAGAGGGCGGAGGAAGCGCTGAAGATCCTTACCGGGACCGAGAAGCGCTAAGGCCAACGCGCTGAGGCGAAATCAATCATTCTATCTGCAATAAACGCAGCCGCCCAACAGAAGCAAACGCAGGTCGCTGCCGGCATGAGCCAAGGACTTGGCAGTAGCGGCAGGGCGACGCTGGCCGCAAAAAGAATCCAGCGGACGGTAGGCAGTGCGAGGTCGACGACTCCGCAGATTGCCCAAAGGAGTGACACCTTTGAGTTCATAGAAGGTGGTAGTGCGGCGCAGAGAAAGAAAATCTCAAAGTATTTTCACGTCCTGCTGAGAAAGTTGGCGGATGGCAATAACCAGTCATACCTATCGAGTCTGTTTGAAATGAGTTGGGGACGATGAATGAATTTGCACTGCCACCCCTTGGCGCTCCTGCTGCTGGAGGATCTGCCGCAGCTCCCGCTCGGGAAGCTGGAGTACATCTCACTCGTGGCGCTGGAAACGGCGATCATTTGGATATTGTGGAAAGCGTACCGGGATCAAGTGTCCGCCAATATGCAAATGATGGAAAAGCAAACCGAGTTTGTTGGGAAAATCGAAGGCATTTTGGATCGCGTGGAACGCTTCCTGGATTCACAGCGGCACTCAGCGAGCTGATACATCCCTCCCAACGAGAAGCCTTGCGGGTGCTGGCAGACCGCATAGACGCGGCTTCAACACGAATTAGTAACCTTCCGTAAAGATCCGCAGAATCCCTCCCGATAGAACCTTATAAGTCGTTCTGTTTTCAAGCTATAAACAAAAATCAATGCTGGAATTGCTGACTGTGGCCGAGTTGGCCAAGCAGCTCCGCGTATCCCCGTCGTGGGTGCGCGACCACTGCGGGAGGCGTCGTCCTCTTTTGCCTGTGATCAGGTTGGGCGCGGTTCTGCGCTTCGACTTACAAGAAGTTAGAGATTTTTTGAAATCTCGCGGCACTACCACCCTCAAGGAGGAGGAAAGTTGTGCCGAAACAGGACAAACCAATCGGAGGCGCAGGCGGCCGGCCGCGCGGACAGGAAGGGTACGTTGAGAAGGTTGGGGAGAAGGTCAAGAAGTGGAGGCTGCACTGGCACGTCTACGAGCTTGACGAGAATGGGAAAGAGGCAAGGAAGCATCGCTCGCGAGTAGTGGCCCGTTGCCCAGGTGGGCCAGCGAAACTCAACTTGATCGACGCCAAGCTGCCAGAAATGACGAAGCATGAGGCCGAGCGCGAGTTGCGCCGGATCATCGACAAGGAGACCGGAGTGCTTCGTGGAGGCTCCTCGGCGCGGGCCAGCTCCAGCGTGACCTTTGGATGGTTCACCATGAAGCGATGGCTTCCGACGCGGGAATCCACATGGCGGGCATCAACGCGATCGACTAACCTGCACATCCTTACCGGCTACATCTTACCCGCATGGGAGGCCGTGGCGCTTCGAGAGTTGGACGCGGTTGCGGTCGCGCAGTGGCTCACGCGAATGTCACAAGAGTTCAGCGAAACTATTGTCCACAAGTGCCGGACTTACATGAAGGCGATCACCGCCGAAGCGGTTGACCAGGAGTACCTACAAAGAGACCCACTTCGCAAACTGGCCATGCCACGCATGAGGGCTGAAGCAAAGCCGACACTCACGCCAGAACAGATCCAGGCAGTAACTCACGAGCTGGCGGACACTCGGGACCAAGTGGCATTTCTGACGCTGATCCTTACTGGGATGAGGCCATCCGAAGTGTTTGCGCTGCAATGGCGGGACTGGGACAAGAACACCCTGCTTGTTGAGCGCGGCGTCGTGCGTGGGGTTGTGGACCAAACCAAGACTAAGACTTCGCGGGGCCGCGTTGCAATCCCGAGGGCGCTTTCCGAGTTGCTCGAAGTGTGGAGGGGCGAGACCACACGCAACCAGGCGGGAGACTGGATCTTCCCGAGCGAGAAGAACACACCTTTGAGGTTGGACGGCTGGACTAGGCGTAAACTGAAGCCCGCGGCTGGTCGCGCCGGAGTGACGCTTACTGTTCAGATGTTGCGGCGCAGCTTTGCAACGCTTGCGCACGAGAGCGGGGCGAGTATGAAAGCTGTGCAGAGCCAGCTCCGCCACAGCAGCATGAGCACTACCAGCGACGTTTACACTCAAACGCCAGAGGGGTTTCAGAATGATGCCGTGGAAGGGGTCGCCAAGAAGATCGTCAATGGAACAGGGAAGAAACCGGGGAACGAAAAGGATTGAAACTCTTGGACACCTTACCGCATACTGAGGACAGGCCTGAAGCTAAAGACACACAGCCGCGAGTTTGGGGAGCGGGCCACCTCGACCCCGCAACCCGCGAGGCGAACGCACGGCATGCTGCGCTTCAGCGATGGGGATCTACGGGCAGGTTAACGGGTGACGATCTGAGAAAACGAAACGCAGAAAACAACCGTAGGTGGCGTGCACCAAAAAAAACTGAAAGATTTTGTTGCTTCTTCTGAAGAGTCTAAGGCATAAGGCATAATCATCAGAGAGGCGAAATTGCTCGCCTCACTCTTCGGGGATGTTTTGGACCCTTCCGCGACTTCCCTTGTCAGTGGCCAGCCTCTAAGTGGTTGAAAAGATGGAGCGGGAGACCGGGTTCGAACCGGCGACGTTCAGCTTGGGAAGCTGACATTCTACCACTGAATTACTCCCGCTCAGCTTCCTTCAATCTATCACAAAGCTATCCCACCAGCATCAGATAAAGATCCATCACGTTGGTGCCTGTCGGCCCGGTTATCAATAGATCATCGAGCGGCTTGAAGAAATGATACGAATCATTGCGCGCCAAAAACTCATGCGCATCAAACTCGATCTCCGCCGCACGGCTCATCGTCGAACCGGTAGCAAAAGCGCCTGCCGCCTCCGTAGGCCCGTCGGTCCCATCCGTCCCTGCCGCGAGAAACAAAACCCGATCCAGCTTCTCGATCCCGATCGCCGCTGCCAGCGCCATCTCCTGATTCCGCCCGCCCAGGCCATGGTGATTCGATAGCGCCACCGTCGTCTCGCCGCCAGCCAGCAACGCCACAGGGGCCTTCGCCGGATTCCCCGACGACCTCACCTCGCGGGCAATTGCAGCAAAGGTCTTGGCGGCCTCAGAAGCTTCGCCGTCCAGCGACGTAGACAGCAACAACGCCTTGTAGCCCAACTCCTTCGCCTTGGCCTGAGCCGCAACCAGACTTAGCCGATTGGACCCAACCAGTTGATTCCGTAATTTGGCAAAGACCTTGTCGCCTGGTTTTGGCGTCTCGGGAATACGGAAGTTCACACCTTGCTCCAGATGATCCCGCACACTGGCCGGAATCTTGCCTGTCAGATGGTACTTGTAAAGAATCGCCCAGGCATCGGCAAAGGTACTTGTATCAGGCACGGTCGGCCCAGACCCGATCACGTCAAGCGGATCCCCAATCACGTCAGACAGGATCAACGTCTCAAGCTTCGCAGGATAAGCCAGATGCGCCATCTGCCCGCCCTTGAGCGCGCTCAAATGCTTGCGCACGCAGTTCAGCTCATGAATGGTCGCTCCACAGGCAAGCATCAACTGCGTCGCTTCCTGCTTCTCCTCAAGCGTGATCCCAGCCACCGGGCTCGGCAACAACGCTGATGCTCCGCCCGAGATCAGACAGAGCACCAGATCATCCTTCGTTGCGCTTTGGCAAACTTGAGCAATCTCCTGCGCCGCATGGATGCCTGCCTGATCTGGAACGGGGTGCGCCGCCTCAAGGCAACGAATCTTCTTCAGCGGCTGCGAGTGACCATACTTCGTGACAATCACCCCGGAACTGAGCTTCTTGCCGTAAAACTTCTCCACTGCCCTGGCCATCGCAGCAGAAGCCTTCCCTGCCCCGATCACATAGAGATTCTGGACAGACTTAGGCAACGGCCGCAGGTGGGCTAGCGTAGCCTCATAGGGGTCCGCTGCAGCCAGCGCTGCATGGAAGATCGCGAGAGCGTGTTTGCGCAGCCGGGCCTCAGTCGAGGAGCCCGAGGGCGAGGATAGATTGGACGGCATCTTGGGCATTGTCGGAATCAAATGAAATCGTGTAATCGGCTTTGGCATAAAGCGGTCGCCGGTCTTCAAACAGGGTCCTGAACTTCTCTGGATCGCGCGCTAACGGACGAAGCGAATCCCGGCCCACCCGCGCTTCAATCCGTTCGAACGGAACATCCAGCCAGATCGTCACCCCGGAATCTTCCAGCCGCTCGCGATTTCCGGGCCAGGCAAAGGCACCACCACCGAGCGCGGCAATCGTTGCCCGCCCACGATAGGTTTCGCGTATCACCTCTTGCAAAGCTTCAGCCTCAATCTTGCGAAATTCAGCCTCCCCCTGAGTCTCAAAAATACTGGCGATCGTCGTTTGCTGCTGCGCTTGGATACGTTCATCCAGATCCAGAAAACGCCAACCCATCTCGTCAGCCAACAACTCGCCAACGGTAGATTTGCCGCAGCCCATGAAGCCCACCAGATAGATGCCGGGGGAACGCTTTAGCTTGAGAATCAATTCGCAGCTTTCTCCAAGTTGCGATTGTATCGAGCAAATTGCCAGTCGATCAGCCTTGGGAAGAAGAAATATAGAGCATTTAACAAATGTCCACTCGCAGGCGAAACCACCGTCCGCTTGCCAGACTCAATTCCAGTGGCGATATCGATCGCGCAATCCTCCGGCGTAATGGCAAATCGCTTCGTCTTCTGCAGAAGCAGCGGCGGCTTACCCGTAATCACATTCGCCTGGAAAGGAGTCTTTACATAGCCCGGGCAGACGGCCGTCGTCGTAACACCAGTCTGGTCCAGTTCCATCCTCAACCCATGAGTAAAGCTAAGCAGAGCAGCTTTCGTCGTCGAGTAGAGCGTAAACCAGGGCAGCGGCACCAGCGAGGCGATCGAACAGATATTGACTATTAATCCGCGCCGCTGCGCCAGCATCGCAGGCAAGGCCAGCCGTGTCAGATGAATCGGCGCATTCAGGTTTAACTCGTAAAGGTGATCCCAGGTGGCATCATCAATTTTGGCGGTTGGCGTGTAAGCTCCAACCCCCGCATTGTTCACCAGAATGTCGATACCGCCAAGAACCTGCACCGCCTCGGCAAAGGCACTCGCGCGCTGCTTCGGGTCAGTCAAGTCAGCAGAGATCCAGTGCGCCCCCGGCAATTCATAGGTATGCGTCTGCCGCGAAACCAATACCAGCTTCGCTCCGCGAGCATGCATCAGTCTCGCCAGACTCGCTCCAATGCCCGTTGAAGCGCCTGTCAAAAGTGTTTTAGAGCCATCGATACGCACAAGAGTCAATAATAGTACTTATGCCGCAAGACACGCTGCCCCTCTTTCCGCTGGGGGTGGTCTTATTCCCAGAAGCCGAGCTACCGCTCCATATTTTTGAAGATCGTTACAAAGAGATGATCGAAGATGTGCTGCGCGAGGAATCCGAATTCGGCGTGGTGCTGGCCAGCGAGAAAGGCATGGCCAGTATCGGCTGCACTGCTGTCATCGAAAAGGTTCTCAAGAAGTATCCCGATGGCCGCATGGACATTCTCGCCCGTGGCCGCCGCCGCTTTGAAATCATCCTGCTCGATGAAGAACGCAACTACCTGCGCGCCTCTGTCGCCATGCTTGCCGATGAAGACAGTGCCGAAGCAAGCGACAGCGTCAAGCAACGCGTCCTCAGCGCCTGGGTCAAACTCATGATGATGGAACACGGCGGCATGGTCGAAGCCATGCCTTCAGACAACCGCTCGGAGCTCAGCTTCGTCATAGCCCAAGCCGTCCCCGATGTAGAATTCCGCCAGCAGATTCTCTCGATGCGCAGCGAAAAAGATCGAATGGACGCTCTCTCAAACTTCCTGCCTACCTATCTGGAACGCGAAAAACTCACCCGCCACGTGCGCCGTGTCGCCCCCTTGAATGGACACGCCAAACACGCCCCGGAGGTAGACGAAGCCTGATGCGACGCGACGCCCCACAAGCCCTGATCATCGACGCCGACGATACGCTTTGGGAAAACAACATTTACTTTGAGCAGGCCTGGGACGACTTCGTCGACTTCCTCAGCCACTCCACTCTGAGCCCCAATGAATCCCGCGACATCTTCGACGAAATCGAAATCGCCAACATCAAGGTCAACGGCTACGGCGCGCAAAACTTCGCGAAAAACATGGTGCAGTGCTACCAGCATCTGGTCGAACGCGATATTGCTCCGGGCGACGCCGAAAAGATCATCAGTTTCGCTGACCGCATTCTTCACCAGCCAATCGAGATGCTCGATGGAGTGGAGGAGACCCTTGCCTACCTGCTCGAACGCAACCACGACCTAATCCTTTTCACCAAGGGCCATCCCGAAGAGCAGCGCCTCAAGATCGACCGTAGCCCCATCGGCCGCTACTTCCGTGAATTCGAAATCGTTCGCGAAAAAGACGTCGCCGCCTATCGCGATCTGGTCGCCCAATTCAAGCTCAACCCCGCTATTACCTGGATGATCGGCAACTCCCCCAAGAGCGACATCAACCCCGCTATCGACGCCGGCCTGAACGCCATCTTCGTCCCGCACGAACGAACCTGGTCACTCGAGCAGACCGATTTGCGCACCGGAGGACCCGGTATTCTCCACATCGTCGAAAATTTTGCAGATTTGAGTAAATTCTTTTAAAGAGAATCGTCTGTGAGACGATACGACGACTATGGAAGTGCAATCGATCGGATTAGCCGGGCTGGAAAAAGCGCAAGAAAAACTCGCAGCCGTCGCCAAGCGTCTTTCCGCCGGCGTTGCAGCACCTTCTGGTGGCTCATCTTCAACGAGCGACTCTGTCGACCTCAGCGCTGAAATGGTCGCGCTCCTCGAAGTCAAAGTCGCCACTCAGGCAAACCTCAAACTGGTCGAGTCCGCAAACGAACTCGCGTCCCAAACTATCGACATTCTCGGCTAGGGCCGCAAAAAACAATCGCGCCCAGCGAATCTCTCACCAGGCGCGATTTGATTTTTAAAGCGAAAACTACTTAAGCGGCTTCACACGAATATTCGTGTACATGATTGTCGACTTTGGATCATGGGCCTGCAGTGCAAATGTACCGGCATCAATTTTGCGGCCAGGGTTGCCCTTAGGGCCTGCCCAGTCAGCCGGCTGTTCCCAATCCGTCACCTTCTTGCCATCAACAAAAACAGTGACGTGGTTACCCTTTACGACGATGTGCTCGGTAAACCAGACATCATCCTTGAACGGCTCCTTGTTGTCCTGCACGTTGTAAAGACCACCGGTCTTCTTCCAGTCGCCATGGGTGTTGTTTACCTGAACTTCAAAGCCCTTGTCCGGCCAGCTATTTTCCTGATAAGCAGTGTGGAAATAGATGCCGCCGTTAGAGACAGGCTTGGTCATCACGTCTACTTTGAGTTCGAAATCCTTAAAGGTGGCAGACTTGCCCTTGAAAGGTCCGGTGAAGTAGAGATGGCAACGCTTGCCATTGGCCACAATTGAGCCGTCCTTCACCTGAAAAGCATCTTCGTTTTCTTTCGCCTTAGTCCAACCGGTAAGATCCTTACCGTTGAAGATGGCAGTGAAACCCTTCTCGGGCTTCGAATCGGGGCCTGCAGCAAACATGAGGCTGCCGGCGAGACTGATCAAAATCGCAATTCGCATGAACTTCAATTTATCAGGCTCTGGGCCCAAGCGGGGAACTCTTGCGCTATCGCAGTAAACCGCTGGAGCGGGTGGCCCAGTCGAGCAGCCATCCGGGGAAGACGCCAAAGCCAATCGTGAGCGCAGCAGACACAAAGAGAACCGCCTGCAAACCAGGTGCAGGGATCGCAAGCTCTACGGCATCCTCAGGCACCGGCTTCACATACATCGCTACAATCACGCGCACATAATAGAACGCCGCCACCGCGCTCGTCAGCAGTCCCAAAGCGACCAGCCAGTAAAGCTCAGCATCAATGGCAGACTTGAAGATATAGAATTTGCCAAAGAAGCCAGCCGTGAGTGGCAAGCCAATCAACGAAGCCATGAAAACCGACATTAACGCCGCCGTCATCGGCTGCCGCTTAGCCAAGCCATTGAAGTCGCTTAACTCCGTTTGATCGCGCATCGAAACAACCGCGAAAGCACCAAAGTTCATCACGGAATAGGCAGCGAGGTAAAACAACACCGCACTCACGCCGAGTGTTGAATGGGCTGCAACGGCAACCAGTACATAACCAGCGTTGGCGATCGACGAATACCCGAGCATGCGTTTGATGTCGGTCTGCCACAGTGCGGCCAGGTTCCCGACAATCATAGTCAACAACGCCACCACCGACAGCAGCGGCAACCAGCGATCCGCCATCGGTTCAAAGGCCGTAAAGAAGACCCTCAGCAGCGTCGCAAAGGCCGCAGCCTTGGGCGCAGCGCTAAGGAAGGCACCAACAGGCGTAGGCGCACCCTGATAGACGTCAGGAGCCCAGCTCTGGAAGGGGAAGGCCGAAACCTTGAAGCAAAGCCCGGCCAATATCAGTGCCGCAGCAGCACCAGTCAGAACTGAATCAGGCGCGATATCGGAATTGCCAAGCACCGCAGCAATCTCGTTTAGATTCGTCGACCCGGTCAAGCCGTAGGTCCACGAGATTCCGTAAAGCAAAAAGCCGGTAGCAAAACTGCCCAACAGAAAATACTTGAGCGCCGATTCATTCGCCCGTTTGTCATCGCGCATATAACCGGCAAGCACATAAGAAGAAATCGAAGAGATCTCGATACCGATGAAGACCATCATCAATTCGTTCGAGGCAGCCATGAGCGACTGTCCAATCATCGAGAGCATCAGCAGCGAATAAAACTCACCACCCTCGGCGTTGCGTTCCCGCAAGTAAGGGCTGGACGTCATTACAGCCAGTGCACCAATTGCCAGCACCAGCAAACGAAAGAAGGTTGCAAACGAATCCACCACCAGCATGTTGCGGAAGGCGAGTCCCGGGTCGAAGCCGCCAATGATGCTCGCCACTGCTGCCAGCGCAAGTCCAATCAGCGTAAACGAAGCCATCCCCGGGCGCGTGCCATGCTCATCATGGCGAGACTCCCACAACATCACCAGCACCGCCCAAACCGCGAGAATCATCTCGGGGAGAAAGCGCAACAACTCTTGAGCGGAAGGCATCACGTTAGTTTCCATGGACTGCCTCCGCTGCCGGCACCTGGACTCGGAATTCTACGTTCATTTTGCTCTGCTGAAGGATTTTCTGATTTACAGCACTTTGCAGCGGCATAAAGCTTCCACTGCTTACACCCATCCAGATCATCAGCAGGATCAGGGGGGCAATCGCAATCGTTTCATTACCGGACAAGTCAGCTGTATCCTCGGCCGGATTAGGTCCAAGGAAGGTCCGTTGGTACATCCACAACAGGTATACGGCCGACAGAATCACACCCACCGCAGCAGCCGCCGCATAGGGGAAGCCCGCAAACGCTGCGCCCTGCAAGATGAGGTATTCACCGACAAAGTTATTCAGCGAGGGCAACCCGGAACTCGCCAGCACAGCTACAAGGAATGTTGTCGCAAGCCACGGAGTACGCGAAGCAAGTCCGCCAAAGTCTGCGATATCGCTTGAGCCCTTGCGGTCTTCCAGCACACCGGCCAGCATGAACAACGCACCGGTCGTAATCGCATGGCAGACCATTTGGTAGGCCGCACCATCGAGGCCGTTGATGTGGAAGGAGAAGATGCCGAGCACAATGAAGCCAAGGTGGCTTAAAGAACTGAAGGCGAGCAGGCGCTTGATATTCGGCTGCACAATCGCCACCAGCGCACCATAAAGAATTGCCAGAATGGCCAGGCCATTGATCCAACCGGCGCACTCGCGCGCGGCATTCGGAAAGAGCGGCAGGCAGAAGCGCAACAAACCATAAGCACCCAGCTTGCCCATCATTCCCGCCATCACAATCCCTAGCGGCGACGGCGCGGTCGCGTAGGCATCCGCCTGCCAGGAGTGGAAGGGAAAGAGCGGCGTCTTCACGGCAAAGGCCAGGAAGAAGGCAAGGAACAATGGCATCTGTTCAGCCGGAGACAACCGGAACGAACCCGCCTGCACTTGCAACAGAATGTTCTGATAGTCGAAGGTCCCGGCCTTGAGGAACAAGTAGGTGATCGCCGCCAGCATCAGTACAGATCCGGCAAACGTATAGATGAAGAACTTGACTGTAGCCGCAGACGAAGTCGACCGGCCGGAATCCTTGCCGTACTGGCCCATTAGGAAGAGCGTCGGCACAAGCGTCAGTTCAAAGAAAACAAAGAAGAGGAAGAGGTCTTGCGCGGAGAACACACCCACGATGCCAGCTTGAAGCAGCAGCAACCAGGCGAAGAACTGCCCGTCACGCTTGGACGCCGTAAGAATCGCAATCAGGCTCAACAGGGTCGTCGCAACAATCAACCACAGCGACAAACCATCAGCACCAATCGAGAAGTGAATCGGCGGATACGGAATCCAGTTCACGGACAAAGCCTGTGAGATCCTGGTCGGGTTCTGTGCAATCTCGGGGATCATCGCAAGGCTGGCCAGAAACGCCACACCAGAAGTCCCAAGAGCCACCGCAAAGGCGCTACTGGCAGCCTTGCGAAACACAGTCAGGCAAAGCAGAAAGCCAATGACAGGAAGAAAAAGAGCAGCAAGGAGATACATTAGCGAGCACCTCCGTTTGTTGCCATCACACCCAGAAAGATGACAGCCCCCAGCAGGATGTACACCGCATAGCTGCGGATATTTCCAGCCTGTAAGAGCCGCAAGAAACCACCACCCCAGCGCGTTACAGCAACCGTCGCATTGACTCCACCTTCAACAATAACTTCTTCAAATCCATTCATCAGAACCGTGCGCGAGCCTTGCTCCAAAGGATGCACAATCGCCGCGTCATAAGCTTCGTCCACAAAGAACTTACCTGCGATTGCACGATAAACACCACCGAGGCTCTTGGCATATCCGTCCGCAGAACCGGGGTTCAAAACGTAAACATAGTAAGCCATGAAGATGCCTGCAAAGGCGAAGGCAACCGAGATCAAAATCAGCGCCATGTCATGCGGATGCTCGTGCGCAGGATAAAGCGGCGCAAGCCATTCCATCACAGGAAGATACCCACCAGCCACGCTCAACAACGCCAGAATCACCAGCGGCATATACATGATCGCCGGCGACTCATGCGGATGAGCCTTGCCGCGATAAGTGCCAAAGAAGCAGAGAAAAATCGCACGGAATACATAGAAAGCGGTCAGGCCAGCCGTCACAACTCCCACCCAGTACATCCAGGGCGAATGGGCATGTGCAGCCAGCAGAATAGCGTCCTTAGAGTGGAAACCCGCAAATGGCCAAACGCCGGCAATCGCGACAGCACCAATCATCAAAGTCCAGTAAGTAATCGGGATCTTGCTACGCAAGCCACCCATGTTCGAGAGGTCCTGCTCGCCATGCAGGGCATGAATCACCGACCCGGCACCGAGGAAGAGCAAGGCCTTAAAGAACGCGTGCGTAACCACATGGAAGATACCAGCCGAGAACGCACCAACACCCAGCCCAAGAAACATGAAGCCGAGTTGCGAAACAGTCGAATAGGCAAAGACTTTCTTGATGTCGTTCTGAGCCGTACCAATCAGCGCGGCCACCACTGCCGTCACAAGACCAATCACAGCCACCACATCCATCGCCACGGGAGCCTTGAGGAAAACCTCGCTCGACCGGGCCACGACATAAACGCCAGCCGTCACCATCGTCGCCGCGTGGATTAGCGCCGACACTGGCGTCGGGCCAGCCATTGCATCTGGCAACCAGACATAGAGCGGAACCTGAGCCGACTTGCCACAAGCCCCAACCACCAGCAAGAGCGCAATCGCCGTAAGCACCCCACCAGATTCTTCAAGCGGCATCTTCTTCGCGGCAGCAAAAACCTGCGTCATGTCGAGCGAACCAAAGTGCACCACCATCAGCAGCACGGCGAGTGAAAATCCAAAGTCACCGACACGGTTGACGATAAAGGCCTTCTTGGCCGCGTCACCCGCAAACTTCTCGAGAAAGTAAAAACCAATCAGCAGGTAGGAGCAAAGACCCACACCTTCCCAGCCCACAAAGAGCAGCAGGAAGTTCTGCGCCAGCACCAGAATCAGCATGAAGAACATGAACAGATTCAGGTAAGAGAAGAAGCGCCAGAAGCCTTCTTCATGATCCATATAACCGACGGCATAAACGTGAATCAGGGTACCGACGCCAGTCACCACCAGCAGCATGATCGACGAGAGGCGATCTACAGAAAGATCAAAGCCAATCTTCAGATCGCCAGAAGAGATCCAGGTGAAATAGCGTTCGATATGCGGAGTATCGAGTTGGCCGAGTTCGCTCAGCGTCCTCGCCACCCACAGAAACGAAAGCGCCACAGAACCAATCGCGATCGTCGAAATCAATCCCTTCGACAGACGCCGCCCGATGGTGCCGTTAATCAGCGCACCCAGCAGCGGGAAAAATAAGATAAGCCAGAGTTGCAGGTCAGGTTGGTTGGGCATTAGTTTTTCAGCGAGCTGACCTCATCAATCGATAGGGTCTGCCGATTTTTGAACACAGTCAGGATGATGGCCAGGCCAACGGCCGCTTCAGCCGCAGCAACCACCATCACAAAGAACGTAAAGATCTGGCCATCCACCTGGCGCAGATGTTGAGAGAAAGCCACAAAGCTGAGATTCACGGCATTGAGCATCAGCTCAATAGACATAAAAACCGTGATGATATTCCGGCGAAACAGAAAGCCGGCAACGCCCAGCGAGAACAAAATCGCGCTGAGGATCAGATACCAGGACATAGGGACAGCGTTCAGTTGAGGCATTAGTCGATCTCCTTGCGGGCCAGCACAATCGCCCCTAAAATCGCGATCAGCACCAGGACGCTGGTGACTTCAAACGGAAGCAGATAGTGATTGAAGAGGCTGCGGCCAATTTCTTTGGCCCCAACGTTGAAGGCACCAAAAGTGACAGTACCCATAGAGGGCGCCATCCGCTGCAACAAATAAGCAAGCAATCCAAGAAAGACCGTCAGCAGCGGAATCCCAAGCAATCGCGAGGGCCAGGACCTGCCTTTGCTAGTCTCCTCACCCGCGTTAAGCAACATG
This sequence comes from Bryobacter sp., assembly GCA_046590555.1. Taxonomy (GTDB): domain Bacteria; phylum Acidobacteriota; class Terriglobia; order Bryobacterales; family Bryobacteraceae; genus Bryobacter. The sequence continues at coordinate 19,224 of JBKJUN010000615.1, forward strand.
ATCACAAACACAAAGAGCACCATGATGGCACCCGCGTATACGATCAACTGCACTGCGGCGATAAACTCAGCGCCTAACAGGAGGTAAAGAACGGCCAGCGAGCCCATCACGCCAATCAGCGAGAGGGCACTGCCGATCGGGTGCTTCTGCACCACGAGCGAAATTCCACAGGCCACGGCGATGGTGGCAAAAATTATGAAGAGGATCAGATCCATGGCGCTAGTTCTTTGGCCCTTGAAGCGCTACGGCAAACGCGGTAATCAGCAGATTGACGATCGCAACAGGAAATAGGAACTTCCAGGTGAAGTTCATCAGTTGGTCGTAACGGAAGCGCGGCAGTGTGCCACGAACCCAGATAAATATAAAGAGCAACACACCAGCCTTGGCCACAAACCAGAAAATGGGCATCAGAATCGGCTTCAGCACTGGCACCAGAAACACCAGTGCAATGGCACCAAAAGCAAGACCAGCGGCAGGCATTGTCAGTCGATCCCACGGGCGGCCCTTAACCGGCTGCATCACGCCATGAAAAAGAAGCACTGCCGAACCGCCAAGCATCAAGAGGACAGGAACGAAATCGCTTCCATACTCAACAGGCCACAGCGGATGCCAACCACCAAGAAACAATACCGTCGCCATGCACGTCACCGTGATCATATTTGCATATTCGGCCATGAAAAAGGCAGCAAAATTCAGCGAACTGTATTCGGTGTGGAAGCCAGCCACAAGCTCGTTTTCAGCTTCCGGCAGGTCAAAAGGCACGCGATTGGTTTCGGCAAAAGCAGAGATCAGAAAGATCAAAAAGCTGAACACTTGCGGAAACGGCATCTGGAAGATCGACCAGCGTGGAATCACGCCGAGATAATAGCCCGCCTGCTCATTCACAATGGTCCGCAGCGAAAGATCATTCAGTATCAGCAGCGGAGACACCAGCGCAATCGCCATCGGCAATTCGTAGCTAATCATTTGCGCGGAACTACGCAAGCCACCCATCAGCGAGTACTTGTTGTTCGAAGCCCAGCCACCCAACGCGATACCGTAAACGCCCACGCTTGAGATCGCCAGCACAAACAACACGCCAACGTTGATATCGGCAAGACCCAGATCCGTACGAACGCCAAAGATCTCAACCGAAGGCCCGAACGGGATCAGGCAAATCGAAATCAGCGCAAAGAAAACCGCAAGAAACGGCGCCAGAATATAAAAGAAGAGATTGACGTGAGAAGGCACAAAACCTTCTTTGGTCATAAGCTTTACGACGTCGGCAAGCGGCTGCAAGAGGCCGTGCGGACCCACACGATAGGGACCCACTCGAGACTGTATATGCGCCAGAACCTTGCGCTCAATCCACTGCAGGTAAGCCAAAGTGGTCATGAAAACTCCGGCCACGATGCCCGTTTTGATAAGACTGAGGAGAAAGAAGTTCATCGTTTGTAGAGAGCGCCCGGAAACTCAGGAACACTGGTCAGAAGTTTGGAATACCGGCCCAGCGAGCCGGAGGTAAACAACGTATCGCCCGCAGAGCGGATTTCGTCGACAAGGACATCAACAGCAACTCGACCGTTTACAGGGTTAGTCACTGCTGCGCCCCCGGTAATGAGGATTGGCAAAGGAACATTATAGCCTCGCACCGATTTATGGATCTCTTTGAAGACCACATCGTGGCTCCACACACCAATTTCAACAGCCATGCCCATCTCTTTGGCGATCAGGCCAAGGATCTCAAGATCGGTCTTGGTGCCCATCGTTCGCACAGCCGCTTTAAGACGCTGCACCTGTCCAGTCACGTTGGTCACTGTGCCGTTCTTCTCATAAGCGGAAGCCGACGGGAAAACCACATCGGCAGCTGATGCCGTCTCGTCCAGGAACAAACTATGCGCCACAACAAAGGCATTCTTCGATGCAAGCTTTGCTTCACGCAGCGGGTTTTCACCCACCACCCAAAGCACATCGAGCGAATCGGTATTGAGCATCTGCTTCACCGACATACCCGGATACGGATCCGGCTCATAACCAGGCAACAGATTCGGCATCGCACCCATATCCATTGCACCGCGTGAATTCGAATAATCCACCAGGCAGACGTACTTCACCGGGATGCCAAGCGTTCCCGCCCACGCAACCAGATCGCGAACCCGCTGGCCCTTAATCGAATCCCCAAACAGAATGACGAGTTCTTTCTCGCCCTTCAACTGTTCAGTCAGATTGTTGAGTGCGTCAAACTCCTGGCCCTCAGGCACAACCACAGAGGCCGCTGAATACTTCGCCTCACGAACTGGCCCCGGCGTGACAGTAAAGATCTTCGCCATGTGATGCCGCACATCAGCCCGAAGCTGAAAGGCCAAAAACGGATGCTGTTGCGACAGGTCAGAACCAATCACCAGCGCCGCTTTCGTGTTGTAAAGATCGTCTGCCGTTGCAAGGCTAGACAGGTTCCCCGACACTGCATCGAGCAACGTCACAAAGTCACCCGAACGAACGTGATCGATATTAGAGTTCTTAAGGCCAGCCCTGGAAAACTTCTGCAGATAGAACAGTTCTTCATTCGTCAGATGCGTACCGGCAACCACACCAAACTTGCCACCAGCCGTACTCACGCTTTTGAACTTCTCGGCCACAAAGCCCAAGGCCTTCGACCACGACACCGGCTCCAGCTTCCCGTTAATCCGGATCATCGGGCTCGTCAGGCGCTCTTCGTGAGCATTGAAGTCAAAGCCATAACGGCCCTTCACGCAAAGAAATTCGCCGTTGATCCCAGACCGGTCGCGGTTATTGCCGCGCATGATCTCGTCATTGCGAACACCGAGTGTCGTCTTGCAACCATTCGAGCAATGCGTACAAACCGTACCCACATGCTGCATCTCCCACGGTCG
>JBKJUN010000829.1:0-2097 GCA_046590555.1 Bryobacter sp.
CGCTTCTCGCTGCTGATGAAATCTTCAATTCGCATCGACTTGTTCGCACTCGTCACAGGAACGGGGCCCGTCTCCCCCAGACCCGGAGTGCGAGGAATCGTTGAAAGTTCCTTGTTCAAAAACGGCTCCGGGAAAGTCAGCATGGGAACCTTTTGGCCGGCTGGTATTGGCCGCACAAACTCCGGCGTCACAATCACAAGAAGTTCCGAATTCTGCCTGTTCACTGATTTCGATTGGAACAACCGCCCGAAGAACGGAATGTTTCCAAGGCCTGGTATCTTCGAAAGCGATTCCGTGGTTCTGTCATCAAGCAAACCGGCAATGGCAAAGCTCTGACCCGGTTCCAGTTCAATCTCCGTCGATACCTTCCGCGACGCTAAGCCAGGAATCGTGAAGCCTTGAAAGACTAATGCGTTGGCATAATCGAGCGAACTAACTTCCGGGGCAACCTGAAGTCGAATCGTGCCGCGCGGGGTCACTTGCGGAGTAAAGGAAATGCGAATACCGAATTCGCGGAATTGAATTGTGACTGCACCGAGTCCGCCGCCGCCGCCTTGTAGAGTGGGGAAAGGGAATTCGCCCCCCGAAAGAAATGAGGCCGGCTTGCCATTCGAAGTAAGCACGTTCGGCTCGGCCAATATTTGAAGCAGACGCTTGCTCTGCAGCGCTTTGATCATCGCCGCCAAATTTAAATCCGGCCGAAGCAGGAACACATTCAAGGCATCCGATACCGTTAAACTCGAGGCACCTCCACCGGTCCGCACAGCGCCAGAAGCGAATTGTCCCGTGCCCGTGCTCCCGATAGTATTTCCGGCTCCCGTGCTGAAGAGGTTGAACCCGAGGTCCGTGCTCTTCGCGCGATCTACATTGGCAAATTTAACCTGCAATAGAATCTGCGCTTCTGTGGGAGGAATCTCGACAAAAAGCAGATTCACTGAAGGCCCAGCGGTTCGCGCAATCGACATCGCGCGCTCTGCTGAACTGACATCCTTCACTGTGCCACGCAGGAAAAACGTATTATTCTCGACTGTCACATCGACAAGCTGTCCGCCCAATTCTTTATCGATCTGACGCTTAAGCCCTTCCAGCACATCTTGTTGCTTGGAAACATTGGGCAAAACCGTTAGGTCAAAAAGAAGTCGATTTCCGTCTTGTTGCCAAACGATGAGACTGGTCTGGCCAGGTGACTTTCCGTGGATGATGAGTTCCGTCGGACTCGTGGCAATCGCTTCAGCCACTACGCCGTCCGTGAGCGAAACTCTCTTGATATTTACTGGACTATCGACGACCAGCGACTTACCGGTAACTACCGTTAGTTCCTTCGTACCTTGTCCGAATGCGGAATGAAAGCACAGGCAGGCAACCAGACCTGCCAACAGATGAATTCTCACTTCTTCTCCTCCGGTAGAGCCTTACCAGGAAACTGCAGCTCCCTGCGTTCGCGGCCCGTAATAATTTCTATGATCAGATTTGGAGGCGCTTCCGCCCTCACCTTGCTCGGCACTCCAGCTTGCGGTTGCATGGCTGGCTTCATCACAACAGGCGAGCGCGGTTTCGCCACTCCAGATTCCATCGTTGCGGGACGAATCCCCCCCATAGCTCCGGCGTAAATCTTGCCTAAACTGGTTCCTGCCGTCACAGCCACATCCCGATCTGTTGGATTCCGCAAAACTAACTGAATTCGTGTGTCATTCGTTACCAGGCTCAACACCTCCGCCTGGTCTGGCGTTACTAACAGATTCACAACCTGGACGGGTTGAGGCTTTCCTTCAGAATCTTTCTGTATGTTTTGACCGGCTGACATCACTTCGATGTCCTGCAATAGGGTCTTCGCCAGATTTCCCGAGCCGACCGGTGCGCCCGACGGCGGAACTCCATTGATAATCAAATCGACGTGCATGCCAGGAACTACAAATCCGGCCACTCCAACCACGTCGTTTACCCTGACGGCCACGGCACGCATACCTTTAGGGATCATGGCGGCCAACCCGGCACCAGCACCGCGAATCGCCAGGCGAGAGGAAAGAACAGGTTCACCCGAAAAAATCTCTCCCACCACTCCCCGGCCGATGGCGTCCTCCATTTTCATAATGGCCT
>JBKJUN010000774.1:0-2057 GCA_046590555.1 Bryobacter sp.
GACACGGCACTGAAGCAGTGGGGCTTGAAGTTGTGCCAGCGCGGAGGATCCAACGCCAAGAAACGAGCCGTTGTTGCTGTGGCCAGGAAGTTGGCAGTGTTGCTACATAAACTCTGGGTGAGTGGGAACCTCTACCGGCCATTCCCGGCGAACCAGGCCTGAATTAGTAGACTTTTTGACGACCTGCTTTACGCGACGTTGAAGACCGATGAGTTGGTGACTGCGAGGACAGCCTTGGCCTTGCGATTGCAACGATTGCAATCGCAAAGGCGCACCTCAGATAGCAGCACCTCCTCTCCAACTTGAGGTACCGAATCTTAAAATGCACCGGGCAATATGGATGCCCACTCAGAGTGCGGATGGAAGCCTAGTCCTCTCGGCGGATCTTCAGAGCAGCGGAAAGCCAAACCAAACAGCCAAGACTGAAGGGCGGAATGAAGCAGTCGTGTACGTCCGGCTCCTCCGCCTCGAAGTATTCAAATCGCACGAAACGAGAGCGTCCGTCAAGGCTACCCTGACGGCGCGCAGACCCCGCGCGGCCTGGACCGCCGCCGCGTCCCGTGCAGGAGCACTTATATGGAGGCGAAGGAGCAAAAAAGCCATACCAGAAGTGACATTTTCGCTTGACAGAGGAAGCCGCCTCATGGAAGGCTGTCCACATTCCCGTCCCGCCCGGAGCATAAGGCAACGACACCCGCTTCATCTTGCCCATCGGCGAACAGGCACAAGGCTCATACTCGGTTTCCACGGTAGACTTCACGCCGCCCGCATCCCCGCTCTCCACCTTCACCGGACGCCCCACGCCATCGTAATAAGTCTTCGACCAACGCCCGTTGATCCCCGTCGTCGAGAAAGCCGGGCTTGTCGAATATGAATATGCAGTTTGCGCCCCATCCGCCGAGTTCGTGGTCGACGGGCGCGCGTAAGCGTCATAGCCAAAGTACTGGCTCGCCCCGTTCCCGCTCGAAACGCTGGTCAGCACCAGGAACCCATTGCAGTTCATCGTGCTGCGACCCAAATCTCAAATCTGAGAGTGATTTTAGGGTTGGTACAGGTAGACCCGTCCCTACTGGGATTTTTGCAAAATCATGACTTTTACGAACAAGTCAAGTTGTCGGCTAAGTAATAGAGTCAAAGACACTTAACAGCATCTAGGCGAAAATCATCGGGAAGCCTGAAGCCAAACTGCGGGTGGAATTGAGGGAGAAGACCTCAAAAACATTGAGGAAAATAGCCGGATAGCGCTGGGACTAGCCAGGCTGTCCACATTCCGGAACTACATCCAGAGAAGACGCGGCTGATCGAGTTTGGGCGTTTTGCCAAGCAAAACGATTTGGTACCAGCCTGACCCGTCACTACACGTTTCATTGGCTTTTTTGACGATTTTTTACAAGACAGGAACCAACCGGACAAAATGATTCTATTCCTCGCAGCTATCCTGTTAAGCGGCTAACTAACCAACAGTAAACAACTTAAGAATCAATCGCATTGCCATTTGAGCTTCCCGTCTCTCCCTCGACATCAGCCCAAATTTCCCGAAAAACGCAGAGGGACGGGTCGACTTCAACTCACCCAAGCTGTCCCATCTTGATCCTGGGCCAGCGCCACAAACGCGTTCAGTTCCCTATTTTCAACGCATACGAACCGTCTTCACATGCGAAACCTATCAACGTTTCCATGGCTATCCGGTCCAGGATCGGGTCGAGATCAAAAGAGCCACCAGAATGAATTACGCATTCGCGGACGGGAGCACTCCGGCACACGGGGAACCATCAACGCACCTTCCCATCACCTCGACGGGGACTAAAAGTCCACGTGCACCACAGGCTTTGTGGCCCGTCTGACCGATGAGAACTTTATCGTTCACGCTCCGCCAAAATTTATCTTGCCCCTGTTTTCAAATACTTACCCCCAGCCGTCCGGCAACCCGCTATCGCCGCAATGCTAAAAACTGAATGCGGGCTAGCTGCTATGCCCAACTACAAAACTACGCAATTAGAGAAGGATTCATCCTCATGGCAACCGACAAACAGATCACGGCCAATCGCCGCAATTCC
>JBKJUN010000028.1:0-4430 GCA_046590555.1 Bryobacter sp.
ACCAACGGCTGGAACAACCGCGCCTTCATCGACGCGGGCCAGTTCTATGCAGTCAGCCCTTTCATCAAGCCCCTCAAAATTGGCCTCGACTGCCCGAGCCACGACACCTACTTTGACGCCCTCTTCGCCACAAACTCTGGCTCCCCCAAGCTCCACACCAACATGGCTTGCCTCTTCGAGCGAAGCCTCGACACTCCAGCCTGGCGTCACGGCGAAGACGGCCAAATCTACGGCCGCCCCAACCGTCAGTTAGTCCTCCGCACAGTAGCAGTCATCGGCAACTACGACTACATCATGGACTGGCGCTTCGACCCCGACGGCACCATCGAAGTAGCAGTAGGCGCCACCGGCGTAATCGAAACCAAAGCCACTGCCCAAAAGCTCCCCCCAGACCACAGCCACAACGCGACAGATACGGGCCAATACGTAGCCGAGCATACGGTAGGAGTCAACCACGACCACTACTTCAGCTACCGTCTCGACATGGACGTCGACGGCGCAAGCAACTCCTTCATGCTCCACAAAATGGTTCCCAAGAAGATCGAAAACGACCCGATGCGCAAGTCGATCTGGGTCACCCAGCCATTCATGGCGCAAACCGAAAAGGACGCAATCCTCGACATCAAACTCGAGTCGCCCTCCATGTGGATGTTTATGAACCCGGCAGTAAAAGGCACCCTGAACTACCCAACAGCCTACGAGATCATGCCAGGGGCAACGGCAAAGTCGCTAATGTCCCCAGACGACCCAACCCAGCAAATCGGCTCATTCTCTGAGCACCAGTTCTATGTCACGCCATACAACGCAAACGAGCGCTACGCCAGCGGAACCTACGTAACCAGCGCCCCAGCAAAGGACGGTCTAACGGACTGGGTAAAAGCCAATCGCCCGATCACGAACACAGATATCGTTGGTTGGTACACGCTAGGCTTCCACCACATCACCAGGTCAGAAGACTGGCCAGTAATGCCAGCGATGTGGCATAGCTTTTTGATCCGCCCCTTCCACTTCTTCGACAAGAACCCCGTCCTCGACCTGCCGAAGAGCTTAACGACGAAGCCCTAAAGAGCCTCTCTAACCAGGGCGATAAAAAATTGTCACAAATCGAGACAAATCCAGGTACACCCTACTCAGAGAGTCTATTGGGTAGGTCTTGAGCTCCGTGCAGAACTCGAAGAATTTCGATTCGACCGCCAATAGCTTGATAGAAGATCAGGTACTTCTCAAATGGCTGCTCCATAGTAAAAACTCGGGCTGTGGACAAGTCCTTATGCTGGACCCGGCAGGGCCACCCCATCTCGGGCTGACTGGACAGCAGCTCAAAACGCCTAAAGGCTTGAGCGATGAATAGAAGTCCATAGTCGAGGCCAGCGTGGTCCACCAGGTTATCTGCTATTGCGTCGAGATCAGCGTCTGCCTTGGGGGTGATGACATAGCCAAGGATCACCGCTTCTTCGATCTCTCAAGGTGCCGCTCGACGAGTTGCCTTCGCTTCTTTTCCCAGTATTCCGGGGTGACTTCTATGGGTTGCCCCGAGTTCAGGCCCTCAAGAAGGAGCGCCGTCAGTTTGTCATCTGCACGGCGTTGCTGGTCCTGCCTCAACAGTTCGCGAAGGTATTCACTCGGAGTGCTGTAGCCGCCTTCGGTCACCTGGGTTTCCACATAGTCCTTGAGGGATTGCGGAAGTGAAATATTGAGGGACGCTAAGGCCATAACACGAGCGTAGCGACACCTTCATAAACTGTCAACTTGTGGAGATGGTGGTTGAAGGTCTTGGAATGTCGCGCCAGGGTGGGCTTATCGGCTCGATCCATTCGTCAATGCTGATTTCGAGCTTTGAAACGGTTTCCTTAAGGGCCTGACCATCGGCGAGAGGCAGCCGGGATGACTCAAGTAGATTTCTGTTCTGTGTTGTATCTTCTGATCGCCCATTGCCTGGCAGAGAGATCGAAGGCCCGCGCGGGTTGAAAAATCAAATGCTTGAGAACCTCGAGCAAAGAGTTCAACCCAGGTATCAGAGTGGCGGCTCTGTCATGACTCAAAAACTTGCTCAAAAGCTTTGCATTCGACCGGATAGCCGATTCAAGCTCCTGTCCAAGCTGAGTCATCCAACGCCTTGGTCAATAATCGGAGGCACGAGGTTAGTCGTGGGAATTGATACGTCATTTAATTGGAAATCCTATTCCAGAGTGTTGCTCAAGTGGTCAAATTCTTTTGCGAGTGAAATCTTGGATTCGATTTCAAAGCCAACAGCGGCGGGTCAACCCACAGAGCAATCCTTGAATCCCTAGGCCACGAGCGATACATCCAACACGCCCGCCTCACTCGAAGGCAATGGCACAGACAAACCTTCTTCCTGCAATCCTTCAATGTGGAACGCAACAGCGGCGCGAATCTCAGCCTCGACCACGTCTCGAGTTTCTCCCACAGCAATCACCCCAGGAAGATCCGGCACGTAGGCCCCCCAGGAAGTTTCCCCTTTTTCGTAAATCACGGTATATCTCATCAGACTTGCTCCTTCGAAATTTTACCTAAATTCTTCTTCAGGCCCGCATCGCGAAGAATCTTGCTCAGCGTTCCAGCAGGAACGTCTTCGCCGGTCTCTCCAGCAACAGTAATGACGTGCACGGAAGCAACATTCTTGAACTGACGGTGGCTCCCGCGTTGCCGCTGGAGAACCCATCCATGATCGGCTAACACCTCGATTAGATCACGTACCTTCACAAAAATAACCTCGCGAGAACAAATGGCCGCCTACCGCTTCATAAACTCCATCACCTTTTCCAAGTCAGATTGGTCCATCTCTTGTAGCGCTTTCTCCCAATCACCCATCGTTACTTTCTTGCTCCGTCTGCTGGCCTTGATAATAGGAAACTCCACCCTTTTCACGTCTGTGCCTGAACGTCCCAGCACCAACCGCAAACCCTCAATCACAACATCAGTAACTCGCCGCCCCTCCAGCGCCGCCTTCGCCTTCACCGCCCTGTACAACTCATCCGGTATCTCCAAGGTCGTCTTCACAAACCCAGATTTCCAGATTTCCAGAAATCCAGATTCACCCAAACCAGCCACATCACGCTATCCTGATTCAAATCACAAGTGAAGAAACTTTTAGCTCTTAACCGAGGCGAAATCGCCATCCGCATCTTTCGCGCCGCCAACGAACTCGGCCTCCGCACCGTTGCCGTCTACTCCAAAGAAGACCGCCTCAGCTTGCACCGTTTCAAAGCCGACGAAGCCTACCAGATTGGCGAAAACAAAGGCCCCGTCGAGGCCTATCTCGACACTGAAGGGATCGTCACCCTCGCCGGCTCCATCGGCGTAGACTTCATCCACCCCGGCTATGGCTTCCTCTCAGAGAACCCCAATCTCCCCCGCGCCTGCGCCAAAGCTGGCATCACCTTCGTCGGCCCCAGCGCCAGCATGCTCGATGCCCTCGGCGACAAAACCGCCGCCCGCAGTCTCGCTCAAAAAGCGAAAATTCCCGTAGTCCCTGGCACCCCAGAAGCCCTCACAAAAACGCAGGACGTAGAACGCGCCGCCAAATCCATCGGCTTCCCCCTCATCGTCAAGGCCGCCTTCGGTGGCGGTGGCCGCGGCATGCGCGTCGTCAACAACGCCGAAGAATTCAAAGGCAAACTCGAAGAAGCCCGGCGCGAAGCCGGTGCCGCCTTCGGCAACGATGCGGTCTTTCTCGAACGCTTCATCCGTCGCGCCAAGCACATCGAAATTCAGATCATCGCCGACAAACACGGCAATGTCGTCCACCTCCACGAGCGCGATTGCAGCGTCCAACGCCGCCACCAAAAAGTCGTAGAAGTCGCCCCTGCCGTCCACCTCTCAGAAAAGATCCGCAAAGAACTAGCCGAAGCCGCCGTAGCCCTGGCCAAAGTAGCCAACTACGAAAACGCCGGCACTGTCGAGTTCCTCGTCGACGTTGACCGCGAAGAGTGGTTCTTCATCGAAGTTAACCCGTGAGTCCAGGTCGAACACACCGTCACCGAAATGGTTACCGGCATCGATATCGTCCGCACGCAGATCCAGGTCGCCATGGGTCACAAGCTCCACGGCCCCGAAATTAAACTGCCTCAACAAGCCGACATCAAAGTCAACGGCTTCGCTCTCCAGTGCCGCGTCACCACGGAAGACCCCACACAAAACTTCACGCCCGACTACGGCCGCATCCACACCTATCGCTCACCAGCCGGCTTCGGCATCCGTCTCGACGGCGCATCCGCTTACGGTGGTGCAGTCATCACACCCTTCTACGACTCCCTCCTCGTGAAAACAACATCCTGGGGCCGCGACTTCAACGAAGCCTGCCAGCGTATGGACCGCGCCCTCCGCGAGTTCCGCATCCGTGGCGTCAAAACCAACATCCCTTTCCTCGAAAACGTCATCAACAACGACACCTTCCAGAAGGGTGACGT
>JBKJUN010000061.1:0-31764 GCA_046590555.1 Bryobacter sp.
GGAAAAACTCTTCCGTGGCCCGTCCACATAGGCCCCCTGTCCGCGTGCTCCTTCTGCTGCCCGAACAGCCTTCCCATCCGCACCAGTCAAATACAAGGCCGCCATCCGATCCTTTTCAGCCGCGGGTACATAGAACCGCGTATCTTTCAAACCCAGCGGACCGGTAATCCGAGTGCGGATAAACTCATCGAGCGACATCCCCGAAGCCTTCTCGACAACACAACCCAGTACGTCCGTGTTGTAGCCATATACATAAGCCTCGCCCGGCTGCGCTACAAATGGCAGCGTCCCCAGCCGCTCCATCGTCTCGCAAATCGGCTCATCCTTATCCGCCGTATACCAGCCATTGCCAGCCGCCGGGCCCAACCCTTTGGCCTCGTACAAAGCCTCAACTTGCGACTCACGTCCATAAGAAACACCAGCCGTATGCGTCAGCAAATGAGCGATAGTAATCGCGCGCTTGGCAGGCACAATCCTAGGCGCGCCAAACTGATCCTTCTCAGCCACAGTCGTCTTCTTGAAGCTCGCAATGAAATTTCCAACCGGCTCCTGCAGCCCGATCTTCCCATCCTCTACCAGCGCCATGATCGCAGTACTCGTAAGAGCCTTGGTCTGCGAAGCAATTCGGAACAAAGTATTCGGAGTCATCTTCCGCCCCGCCTCTTTATCGCTCCAGCCAACTGCCTTCTCATACACCGGCCGACCATCCCTCAAGACCAGAGCCACTGCCCCGGCAATCTGCCCCTGATCAACATACTGCTGCAGCAGCCGGTCAATCCGCGAAAGCCTTTCCGCAGAAAGCCCCGTGCTAACAGGACGCGCAGCAACAGCAGGGCTCTGCTGTGCCACAGCAATAGAAAGGCCAAAAGCCAAAGACAGCCAAACGAATCGGATCATCAGACTATCCTACTGCGTCGCCTGCAATGCCGCCACAATATGCTTCACCCAAACTTGGTCATTCTTGCGATTCACCAGTGCCGACCAGCACTCGCCAGCAAGCGTCAAATACAGCGCAATCAGCCGAAACTGATGGTTGAAGAAGTACTGTTGTTTTCTTTTGGAATCGTTCTCCCCTGATTGAGAAATGTCCCCCAATTGCCCTGTCTCAAATCTTGACGCAGTCAACAACACCGGTTCTTCGTCGTCAATAAGATAAGAATTGAAAGTGAATCCCCCTGGAATCACATCCATCGGCGTGCAGATACGATAGATTCCAGCCGCAACTTCATCAACACTTGCAGCGGACTCTCGATCTGCAATCGTTACTGTTCTCCTCGGTTTACTGCGTATCGGCAGAAGGCCCATATACCGACGGCACCTTGCCACCCATCGCCCGCAGATAAGTGCTCAATTGTCCTCGGTGATGCACCGAATGCTTGGTCGTCATCGCCAGAAATTGGATCCCAGGCGCCTGCATCATACCCAGCAAGTCGATGACGCCAGCCAGCTTCTCGCCGGTCAACGTGCGCACACGCTCCATTGCAGCCGGAACATCTGCTCTGTAACGGGCAGAGGCATCAGCAGGATTCATGATGCCGCACGCATCAGAATCATCCGGCGGCGGCATAAACTGGCCATCGGCGATGCTGTTCAACAACCATGCGTCTTCAAGGGCAAGATGCCGCACAAGTCCCAGAGCCGTCTTCGACTTCGGGTCGGGAGCATAGTCGAGATGATCATTCGGCACTGCCTCGATGACGTTCAGCGTCGTCTTCATTTCATTCTCAAAATCGGCCATCAGAAAATCGGCCACAATCTTTGTATCGTTGGAATTCATGTCTGGATGTGTAACAACTCTGCCCCCCGTTACACATAAAATACGTGTGGATGGAAATAGAACTCAACGACTCCGAATTGGCCCAGCAGATCGCCTCCGGCAGCAGCCCGGAGGTCGAAGCCGAGCTCTTCAGCCGCATGGCACCGCGCATTCGGCTCTACGGCCTCCGTCACCTCAGGGACTCTCACTCAGCCGACGACCTCACCCAGCAAGTGATGGTCACTACACTCGAAGCGCTGCGCACAGGTCGCCTGAGAGAACACGACAAACTCGCGTCTTTCGTCCTCGGGATCTGCCGCATGACCGTACTCGACCTGCGTCGTAACGCCCACCGGAAAGCACGCCTCCTCCAGCAATTCGGAGTCAGTCGACTGACACCCGCTGAGCCACACACGCCAAACCTCGACCATGATCGACTCACCCGCTGCGTGCAGAATCTCAAAGAACGCGAGCGGACTACAGTCGTAATGACCTTCTACAACGAACAGACTGGAGCCGAAGTTGCCGGCTTCCTTGGCGTCTCTGAGGCAAACCTTCGCGTGATTCGCCATCGCGCAATCCATCAATTGCGCCAGTGCATGGGGGTTGCCGTATGAACTGTCCAGACGCCATCGACACCGCAGTCCTCGCCGACTATTGGCTCTCTCTCCTGACGGCTTCAGAAGAAGAAAACGTCGAGCTCCATCTCTTTGAGTGCGACCGCTGCGCGAGCCGGCTCCGCGAAGTCATCACCCTGGCCGATGGAATCCGCAATCTGGCCCGTTCCGGCTCCTTGCGCATCATCCTCAGCGAGGCTTTTCTCGATCAGCTCGCCGCCGATGACGTTAGTATCCGCAGATATTCTATCCCTGCTGGAGGCTTAATTCAGTGCACTGTAACTGCCGATGATGACTTACTGGTGGCACGGCTGGCGTCACACTGCACCAACGCTGCGCGCGTCGACCTCAGCATCTGCGATGAACGCGGTATAGAACAAGTCCGCTTGCCCGACATTCCCATTCAACCGGGAGCAAACCATCTCATCTATCAGGAGTCAATCACCTTCGCCAAGGCCATGCCTTCCAACAAAATGATCGCGCGCCTGATCGCATTTGATGAAGCAGACTCTGAAGCTTTGATAAGCGAATATGCCTTCAACCACACCAGATCCATGCCCGGCCCGGCCGCCTGGTAAAGTTCTGATCTTTACCAATTCAAAGAAAAGCCAACTTCTCCCCGCGAACCGTTTTACTAAGTTCCTGGGTTCGCATCCGGCTGTTGATTCTAACTCTTTTACGCCGCCACGAATCAAGCGTGTAAAGGCAAACGAAAAACGCTTCTATCTTCTTTCATTACACCTTCAGCAAAGCGTCGGTACTTGTCCTTCAACCATGCTTCCTAACTGAGACGCAGTCCAGTGGACTGTCCATAAAACGTCCCCCAATCAACTCCAGAGCAGCGCATCAGGCCACGATCCGCACCACGGTCCAATAGATTGCTATGCAGGCAATTAAGGCCGAGGCGGGGAGGACGACGCGGCTCCGATACCAGGTCTGCTCGGCACCGTACCAGCCAACAAAAAGAAAGGCTGCGCCGATGACGGAGAGTTGGCCGGCTTCAACGCCGAGGTTAAAGGTTAGAAGTGCCGTAAGAAACTCTGACCGGGGTAAGCCTACCTCTTGCAGGGCTCCGGCGAAGCCCATTCCGTGAAGCAGTCCAAAGGCGAAGACGAGAGCCACTCGCCGGGGTCTGAGTTCAGACAGGAGCAGGTTCTCAATGGCGACATAGGCAATCGAAATGGCGATCATGGGCTCGACGATTTTTGGGGAGACATTCAAGAGGCCGTACATGCTCAGACCGAGAGTGATGGAGTGGGCCAGGGTAAAAGCGCTGACCTGAAGGAAAACGGAACGCGCCCGACCGCTTAAGAGGTAGATACCGAGGACAAAGAGCATATGGTCGAGGCCGAGCGGCACGATGTGGGTGAAGCCGAGTTTCAGGTAGAGCAAAGCTGTTTGAAGGCGATTGGCCGGCGCGGTAAGGCTGTTAAGAGCGAAGGCGCGGCTGGTAGTTCCCCCTTCCAGCCATTCGGTCAGGGGTGCGGAGGGACCGTGCAGAGTGATGGCGTAGGAGGCGAATGTCCAGGAGTAGTTCCAGGTCAGGGATTTGGCACCGGTTGGGATCTCGCCACTTAGCTGGATGGTTGCAGCCGAAGCCGAGAGCGCATCCGCCGGAGCTTCAACTTTGAAGGTCATAGCCGGGTGCACTTCGGTTTGGTCGAAAATCAGCTTGATCCGTTGCCGGAGCTGTTGGTCGGAATTGGCGAGAAGCGTTTGAAGTTGAGAGTAATTGGTCGTTGCGTGGAGTTGCAGCTTTTCTGCCAGCGCCGTCGCGTCCGTGACAATTTCGACATCGTAGGTCTTCGCATTCGGAAACGAGATGGCAACGCGGGTCGTGCCGATCTCGTGGGCCTGAAGGGTTGTGGCGGCTAAGATGGCCAGGACAGCAATCCTTATCATTGGCCGGCCACCTCAAAGGTAAGCGATGCCCAGTAGCTGTGCCATTGGGCATCCATCCCCACAGGGGCCGGGATCATATGAACGGCTTTGACGAGCCACATGCCTCCGGGGGAAAGCGCGAGGAGAACTCGACCTGCTTTGTCCGTTCGTGCGGAGATCTTCTCGCTTGGGCGTTGCTTGTTCACAGCGATTACGAGCGCACCCGCTAGTGGTTTGTTTTCGTAGGTGAGGCGAACGGGCAGTTGTTCGCCGGCAGCCAGGGCATAAGGGTTGCGCTCGGCGAGCAGTTCCAGCGGGAAGCCGAGAATCTTGTCAGTCTGTGTCGTGGCGGCGGCTCCGGCGAGAAGCAGGCTTTTGGCGCAACGGGAGAACATCTCGTGCACGACCGAACTTGCGTCAGGGCTCTTGGCGCGTTGTTGGACGATTGCGTCCAGTCCTTCTTCCTTTAGATAGCTGTTAAACTTTTCCGCTGACTGTTCGAGCGGGGTGGGGTTACTGTAAAAACCCACAACCATAAATCCCGGCTGGGTGGCCCGAATAAAGCCGGCCGGATTGTGGCCTTCCCGGCCAAAGACTGGCTTGCGGCCTTGCGGATCTTCAAAAACGAATTGCTTGATCATCTGAGAACTGCGCGGAAGCGGATCACCGAGCATACCTTGCCCCACAAGCAGTCTCAAACTGGTGTTATCGCCGATGGCGGGATGAAAGGTTGCGGGCTCAATCCACATGTCGTGCGCCAGAAGTGGGGTGAGGCTGAGCGTGAGCAGGGCTAGAGTGCGGATGGTCATGATACATTCCTTTGAAATTTGGGAACGGCCCAAGCCCTTTCCCTTTGCGATCAATCGAAGCCTACGAGAGCGGAATGTCGCGGACAGTGGAACATTGGTTCCACCATGGCCCTGAAGCAGACCCTGATGCGGAGGAGCAAGAAAGGGCAAGCGATCAAGATAATTCTTGTCGTTCACTTCAACGCCCTTTGCCAGGCCGGCAGGATCGATTTCATGTATCTTTCTCCTTGTCGATTGCTAATACGCAACCGGCTTTCGAGTGGATATACGTTGAAGGATCTAAGTTGGATTGGAAATATCGGATTTAGGCTGCGGTAGGGACAATCATCGCTGACCGCCGCCGAGTAGGCCCTGGGAGTTTCACCCCGAGCCTCTCACAGAACCGTGCTTGACGGTCTCCAGTCACACGACTCGTGCCATTTGGCGGATTGCTTTCGGCTTGATATTCATCGTAAGCAACCGTACTTTTCGCCACCTCTGTTCCCGTTGGAAACACTGACTGAACTCATGAGAGAAGGCAGGTAAGGTCCGATTGCATTATCGTAGGGCGATGGAAAATAGGCGGTGATTGTCTTTCGATAATGGCCAGCCGAGTTGCCCCAACATCCGATTGGACCGCCAATTTCAGGCCCCGCACCATACTCAAATTCATAAGCATGAGTCTGGTTGTAGTCACTGCTGTCCGGTTAACAGTCGAATAGAATCAGTTGATTGGCTGGCTGGCTCCTGCAAGTCGTCATGGGAGAAGATCTCTTGGAAGGCCTGTAAAATGGGCATTTTTTCGAAAAGCGTGAGACTGCAAACCTGTAGCAAACTGTAGAGGGATGCCTTGATCGAGAGACGCTTCCGAATGATGGCGACGAGGACATAGACTGAGACTGCGATCCAGATTTGGATTTTGACAGCGTTCTCAGTGGTGCCATAAAAGGCCTTGATCCGCAGATGTTGTTTGATCCATTTGAACAATTGAACAACATACTACCCATCAACAGCGACGGGATGAAGTAACGATCCACTACCAGCACCATCCTTTGCGTTCACATAGCCTTCCGGTGATCAGGAAGTACGACTTTCAGGATGAAGTCTACTATGTGGTGCGGCGCGAAGACGGCAGGCCCTTGGCTGTGCCGGCATGGATGACGTGCCCCGAGGCAGGGTACGCGAAGGCAGTCTCGGTTGCGTGCCTGCCTGTTGGCACACTAATCGAACTACAGCGTACGCTTGCGGCCTATCTTTGCTTGGATGTGCATAATGTGCACAAGGAAGATCAAGATGCCGCAGCCGAAAGTAAAACTTCAACGAAGCCTGTTCGACGAAGCACCCGCCGATCAGGGAATACGACTCCCACTGGATGTGCAAGAGCAGCTACGCCAAGCGCTGGTGCAATGGATGCAAGCGGTGGCGAAGATGATTCGCGAGGAGCGCAATAATGAGCAAGATCAGCTCTGATCATCTAGCCCGGCGGGCTTGCGTCTATATCCGTCAGTCCACTCCCGATCAAGTCCAACATAATCTTGAAAGTCAACGGCGCCAGTACGCCCTGGTCAGCCATGCACGCGCCTTGGGTTGGCAAGACGTTGATGTGATCGATGAAGACCTCGGAATTTCGGGTTCCGGAACACTTCGCCCCGGCTTTGAAAGACTGCTACGCGAGTTGTGCGATGGGCAACTCGGCGCTGTCTTCAGCGTCGAGGCTTCGCGCCTCGCTCGCAATGGCCGGGACTGGCATACCCTGCTCGAATTTTGCAGCATCGCCGGTGCGCTGTTAATTGACTACGAAACCGTGTACGATCCCAGAATGACGAACGATCGATTGTTGCTTGGCATGAAGGGCACGATCAGCGAGATGGAGGTCGCTAGTTTCCGCGAGCGTGCGCAGGCAGCAATATTGCAAAAGGCGCACCGTGGGGCCTTGGTTAGAAGAGTGCCGGTTGGTTACGTCAAGGGACTGGAAGACCGTATCGAGAAAGATCCAGATGCCAGAATCGGAGTCGCCATTGATCTAATCTTCCGCAAGTTCGGGGAGTTGGGTAGTGTGCGGCAGGTCTATTTTTGGTTGGATCAACAACAGATTCATTTACCCGTCGCCCGTGGGACCGAAAACTTACGCGAGATCATTTGGCAGCCCGCACGGTACCACGCGGTGCTCAGTGTGTTAAAAAATCCGATCTACGCCGGCGTCTACGCCTATGGACGGAGCAAGACGGTGGTGAGTCTTGAAGCCGGGAAAAAGCGAGTCCGGCGGCAAGCGCAGCCGCGTCGCGAAGACTGGGCGGTGTTGATCAAGGATCACCATGAAGGTTACATTGACTGGGATCTCTACCAGAGCAACCAGACGATGATCGCCCATAATGACAATGCAAGAGGAAATGTGGTGCGCGGATCGATCAAGCACGGCGAAGCCCTGCTTGCCGGACTGTTCCGCTGTGGTCATTGTGGAGCGAAGTTACTGGCGCAGTATCCCGGCCCAAGTACGATTCGGTATCAATGCTCGGGGTATCTTCTCAATCGCGATCTCCCCTGTTGTGTGATGTTCGGCGGGCTGCGGGCCGATGATTTGGTGTCGCAACAACTAATGCAATCGCTGACGCCGTTAACCATCGAAGCCGCCATTGAGGCGATCAATTCCCTTCAAGGAGCTAATGATGACAGGATTCAGCAGAAGGCAATGGCGGTTGAGCAGGCGCGGTATGAAGTGGTCCGCTCCCGGCGCCAGTATGATGCAGTGGATCCGGCGAATCGGCTTGTGGCAGCGGAGCTTGAGCGCCGATGGAACAACGCGCTGACGACGGAGGCCCAACATGAAGCTGAACTTACGGCCTTGAAACAAGGCCGTAAGGAGCCTCTTACCGAACTGCAAAAAAGAGAGTTGCTGTCCATGGCAGGGGATCTCCCAAGACTCTGGAACGATCCGCTCAGTTTGCCGGAATACAAGAAACGCCTCCTGCGGATTGCCCTGAAAGAGATTATCGCCACCTGTGAAGGCGAGACAATACGCCTCACACTACATTGGCAAGGCGGGGATCATACCCAGATCGAGTTCCAGAAAGTTCGGAGCGGCCGGCATCGGTTTGTCACTGACGATGACCTCGTGGACATCGTTCGCATTCTGGCGCGGATCGAGCCTGACGTGCGGATCGCATCGATCCTCAACCGGAACCAACGCCCGACAGCGCACGGCCAGGTCTGGACAACGAAACGTATCTGCTCGCTTCGCAATAACCACACCATTGCGGTCTACCGTGAGGGAGAGCGGCAGTCCCGCAACGAAATGTCCGTAAGCGAAGTTGCGGCTGCCCTCGCCGTTACGCCCACCACTATTTTGCGATTGATTCAGATAAAACAATTGCCCGCGACGCAAGCTTGTGCCGGCGCACCATGGATACTTCGCCGGGCGGACGTCGAGCGGTGCGCCAACGCACGAAAGTATCCGGCAGCCCCACCAATAGTCGATTCGGCGCAACTAATTCTTGAAATCTCATAGACATCTAAAGGAGTGCACCATGTCAAGCTCTCGAAGAAGAGTTCGACCTGCCAGCGGCAGCGGTAGATATTCGCGATCGTAAGTGGTGGTAGCGCGAAATTGTTGGTTAAGAAGACGAGTCGCTTTTGAGTTACGGCATCGAGATAGTGGATGCGTCGTAGAGGGTCCGGGTAGTTCTTTGTCGAGGCGAGGGTGTCAAGAACCACCGTCTGATCAGAGATTACGCCGCCGCCTGGAACGACCGGATGGGAATAGCGGCGGCGCAAAATCACATTGCGTTTATTGCGCACAACGAAGAAAGCAGCCTCTACGGTAAACCGGTACAGACGGTCGAAATCAAGGTAGCCACGGTCCATCACATAGAAGGCTCCTGCTTCTGGCACGATCTCGTCGAGAACCTTGACATCCGACAGCTTTCCATCGGAAATATAAATAAAAGTGGGGATGTTGCCACAAAGATCGAGCAGCGTGTGCACCGTGACTGCTGCCCTTCCAGAACGGAATCGCGCCCAGGGAAACAGCGAAAGACAGAGATCGATTGTGGTGGAGTCCAAGGCGTAGGGCGTTTGATCGAGATCGATCGCCAGCGGATCGGATGCGTACATGGTTCTGGCAATGGCACTAGTGACCTTTTTTGGAGCCAGTCAGGTGTAAGCGATCACGCAATGCGTCCAGAAGTGAGACTCGAGGTTCGACGCTCAAGTTCCTGCTCTGCCCATTAACTTGTAAAGTGATGCTCTGGGTCTCTATTGATGTATTCATGGCTCTCCAGCTTAAATTTGAACGAAGGGATTTCGACGACAGCCTTCCATGAGGCGGTTGCCTCTGTTAGTTAAATATGTCATTGCTCCTTTGCATCCATATCAGTTGCTTGTGCACGAGGCGCTGCGGCGTTCCAGGTCGCGCGGGTGCTGAGCGCCATAACCGTAGCCTCGACTGGCTTCGGTACCTTACGACTTTAAGACAGCCTGAGGTGACCAATCAGGAGCACGTTGGATATGGATCTCGAAGCACCATGATGCAATACCCGACAGACTACGCCTGGAAGTTTTCAGGCAATGGCGCTAGATAGGATGAGGCGACTGGCAGTGTCGACTACGTAGGAATAGCGGTGCTGGAGCTGGGTCCAACGGCAATGACCGAAGTCCTAAACCAACACACCTTATTCGTCAGACCAAATTCGACTCTGCATTTTTTCCCGGCAGTTTAGAATGAGCAGCCAATCTTTTCCTTCGACTGTTGATAAACGAATCGGAATTCTGGGTTTTAGAGAGATTGCTTTATCAAGGCATCCTACAGCGACCATTCAGCACCTGGCTTTCAACTAAGCCGTGCTCAGGATTTGCCTCCTGCACGACAAAATGCTCGCCTAGAATGCCTTCTTAAGGAAGAGGCCGTTGGTGGCATCGACAAAGACGGAATAGGCGGAGGTGCCGACGCTGGTGCCCCAGATCACGCGCCAGGCGGCGATGGGATTGCGGTCGGAGAATTCAAGCAGCATTGAGATCGGGACGTTGGGATTCTTTTGAGCATAGTCTTTCGAGTTTTCAAGAGCCACTTTGTAAATCTCGTCGGTGTCCTTTTTGACAGTCTGGATCACAAAAGGCTGGGCCAGTTTGCTTGCGCCGTTGAAGGCTTCGTCGTTGGGATTGTAGACTCCTTCAAAAAGGCCATCTTCTTTAACAACGGAGTAGGTGCAGTTTTTGATGCGGTTCTTTGAAGGGGAAACAAAGGTGACCTGCCAGGCAAAAGCCTTGCCGGGAGGGGCCTGCCGGGACTTGATGAAGATGTTCTGAACGCGCAGCACCTGGATATCTTGTGCCCACTGGCGCGATGGGCCATAGCAACGGTAGAGGCCAGTGAGGCCCGAGACAGGTTCAACAGGCGCGGCCTCCTTCTTTTCGACCTCCTTGTTGGCTGTGGGGCCGGAGCAGGATGCGACGAAAAACGCCGCGAGGATTAAGCCTATGGATTGCTGTGTCACCTTATGAAATAATACCGCCAGCGAACCTGTTATTCGATTGAAGGATCAACATGATTTACTCGAAGCTTCTTTCTTCTTCCCTGATTTGCGCTGCGATGGTGTTTGCGCAAGCCACAACTCCACCTGCAACTGGCGGCGGCGCTGGTGCGGAAGGCGCAACAACCGGGCCAACGACGGGGCCAACGACGGGTGGTGGCAACACCGGCGGAGGTAATGTTGGGCTGCCGGGCAATAACCCCCGTACTCCGAACAATCCCTTTCCGCAAGACCAGCAGCGGACGACGTTGGACCAGATGCAGGACCGGCCGATTTTTCTTTCAGGGAAGGTGAGGATGGAAGATGGAAGCGCGCCACCGGAGTCCGTGACGATTGAGCGGCTTTGCATGGGCGCAGGGAACCCGATTCCGGAAGCGTATACCGATTCCAAGGGTGGCTTTGGCTTCCAGGTAGGCCAGAGGGCTGGCATGTTGCCCGATGCCAGCGTCAGCAATACCAACGACGGTTTTGGCGGTAATTCAGGCGGTGTGTTTGGCAATGCGTCTGGGCGGAGCCGGGGAGTAAGTGAGCGCGACCTGATGAATTGCGAATTGCGGGCGAGCCTTCCGGGCTACCGTAGCAACCTTGTGAGCCTGGCTGGCCGTCGTACGCTGGACAACCCGGACGTTGGCACCATCATTTTGCGCCGGCTTGGGGATGTGTCCGGCTTCACTACGAGCGCAACCACATTGATGGCCCCCAAGGATGCCAGGAAGGCGCTCGAGAAAGCACGTAATGCTCTCAAAAAGAACAAGCTGCCCGATGCACAGAAGGAGTTGGAGACGGCTGTTAGCCTGCATCCGAAATTCGCTGAAGCCTGGTATGAGCTGGGCCGCATCCAGGCCATGCAGAACAGTCTCGATACCGCCAAGGCTAGTTACGCGAAGGCGCTGGAAGCAGACGACAAGTATGTGCGGCCTTATCTCGGGCTCGCCGTGATGGAAGCGCAGCAGCAAAAGTGGGTGGAAGTGAAGCAGTTGAGCGAAAAGGTGATCAAGCTGAACCGCTACGACTTCCCTGCCGCGTTTTTCTATGCGGCAGTGGCCAATTTCAATTTGAAGGACGTAGAGTCGGCAGAAAAACAGTGCCGCTCTGGAATCGAGATCGACCAGTACCATATGATGCCGAAGATCTCGCACCTTCTGGGTATGATCCTGGCCGATAAACAGGATTACAAGGGGGCTAGCGATCAATTGAGCGCGTATCTGAAATTTGCCCCTAAAGCGAACGATGTTGAACAGGTGAAGCTGCAGTTGACAGAAATAAACGGCAAAGTGGCTCAGGTAATTCCCTAAGACAATACCCCTATTGGGGGGTGAGAAAACCCCCTTCTCCCCGGTGATGCCGACTTCAGGGCAGCCGATTAGACCAATAGTACTCCTGACTGAATCGCTCAAAGTACCGTTGAGTGAGGTTGAGCTGGAGTGCAGACTGTTGGATGTGGGAGAAGTCTGAAGATGTCGATGGAACGCGCTGAATTCGAACAATGGAAGCCAAAAGAGGTGGCACGTCTGCTGGCTCTGGTTGAGACGGAGCGCCGTTACTATCAGGAAATCGTCGCCAGTATCCCAGTGAGCCTTTTGATCGTAGGGCCGAATTTGCATGCCGTTTCTGCGAACCGGCAGTTCCGTATGCGGGTGGGCAAGAAGAACGATGAGATTCTGGGGAGGCCGCTGGCGGATCTGCTGCCCATCGATGGTTTGCAGGAAGTGGCCGAGCAGGTAGTGAATTCGGGGATTGCGACGCCGAAGCGTGAAATGAATTGGGGTGGGCACGACGTCGTTGTCACGGCGCTGCCGCTGCGGAGCTGGGAAGAAGACTCGGAGTCTGAGGCGCTTCTGATTATTGAAGAAAAGGCACAACCGGTTGCCGCTCTCACTGAACAGGATCAGAAGGCGTTATCCGTAGCTTCCTCGATTGAGGGGATGCTCTGGGAAGTAGATTATGCGGTTGGTGGCATTACCTACATCAGCGCTGGAGCAGAAGAGCTTTTTGGCTTCCCGCAAGAGCGAGGGTTGCCGGACAAGCCGGTTTGGGGATTGCGCGTGGCCGAGTGCGAGCGCGAGCGTGTGGAGGAGTTTTATGACCGGATCGGTACCAGTGCTGGAACGGTTTTCTCGATCGAATTCTTGGCACGTCATGCCGATGGGAATGAGTTTTTGGCTCGCGAGACGGTGCGTGTAGTTCGTGATGAAGCGGGCAAGCCGCTGCGCATGGCGGGCTTGACCACCAATGTGGCTGAGCGCCGTGAGCTCGAAGCGCAAAAGAGTCTGGCCATTAAGGGTGAGGCCTTGCAGCGGCTGAGTGCCAAGCTGGCCCACGATTTGAATAACCTCTTGATGATCGTAGCTGGCTATGGCGAGGAGATGAAGAACTCGCTTCCCGCCGACCACACGCTTCATCAGGACATGAAAGAGATACTCGGTGCCACCGAGCGGCTTTATTCGCTGACTACCCAGTTTCAGACCTATACGCGCCGCCCTGTTGTGACGCCCAAGATCACGAGTTTTGCGGCACTGGTGTCACAGGTACGCCCAAAAATCGAAAGTGCATTAGGGCCTGCCCTTGCGCTTGACATCAATCTTTCGCCGAGTTTGGCGAAGGCCAAAATTGACGGTGCACAGATTGAAGATGCGCTGGTGGCGCTGGCGCGTCATGCTGCACTGGCAATGCATGGTCGCGGGAGTTTGAAGCTGGGTGCTGAAAATGTTTTGCGGGGTGAAACCATTGGCAGTTCTCAAGGCCTGAATATGGGTGCTTATCTCCGGTTAACGCTCGAAGGTGTTGGGGCCACAATGTGGGGCGAGCGGTTGCTTGAGCCCTGGCTTGCAGCGGAGGGTCAGCCAAGGGAGGCGGAATTGGGTGTCGCTGCGGCTTACCAAGTCCTGCGTCAAAGCCAAGGCGATTTGAGTGTGGATGGCGCAAAGCTGCATCTTTATTTGCCGATTGTGAGTGAAGCAGAGCTGGAAGCCGAGAGGGCCTTGGCAGCAAAACAGGTTGCTGCGCAGCCACCGGCCGTTGAAGTAGCCACGGAGCCTGAGACGACGCTCGAATCGATTTTGGTGGTTGAGGACGAAGGTGGCATTCGTGCCTTGGTTAGGAAGATCTTGCGCCGCCAGGGTTATCAGGTGCTTGAAGCTTCTAACGGCGAGGAAGCACTTCGAATTCTGGCCGAAGCGGGTACTAAAGTGGACTTGCTTCTAACCGATGTGATGATGCCCGGCATGAATGGCGTTGAGTTGAGCCAGAAGGCATTGTTGCAGGATGGATCCTTGAAGGTGCTGTTCGTCTCCGGGTATACCGACGAGAGCGTGCTCGAGGCAGGGCAATTCCCTGCAGGCACTGCATTCCTACAAAAACCGTTCACATTGGGCAGCCTTTTGGGCAAAGTGCGCGAAGTGTTGGACGGTGGAGTCGCACGGCAAGCGGCAAGCTAGCGATAATAAGTTCTGCCGGATGCAGAACCCATTCCTCTTGCGAGCCATAGAGCTTGCTATCGAAAACACAATCCAACATCAGGGGGGGCCTTTTGGTGCGGTAGTGGTGCGCGACGGCGAGATCATCGCCGAGGGGACCAATCGCGTCACTCTAGCCAATGACCCTACAGCTCACGCAGAAGTTGTAGCCATTCGGAATGCATGCCAGAGGTTGGGCAGCTTTGAGCTCAAGGGTTGTATCATTTATGCCAGTTGTGAGCCATGCCCGATGTGTCTGGCGGCGATCTATTGGTCCAGAGCAGACAAGATCGTTTATGCAGCCGACCGGCACGATGCCGCTGCTGCCGGCTTCGATGATGATTTTCTGTATCGTGAACTGAGTTTGCCAATGGGAGAGCGCAGTCTCCCGATCGAACAGCTACACCGGGAGGAGGCCATCGCCGCGTTTGATGCGTGGCGGAATGACCATGGAAAGATTCGCTATTGATTCAAGCGCGCCGCGACTGGTGGCGCATGTATTTTACGGTGGGGCTCATTTGTTTCAGCCTGGGCTCTTTGCCAAGATGGGCGCGCGCGCGCTGGCTCACCCGGAGATTGAGCGCGTGTCAGAGAAGGTGCGCGAAAAGTTGCGGCGTGAGCCGATCGAAGACTTCCGGATCGATTTTGAGGATGGTTTTGGGTTTCGATCTGAAGCAGAGGAAGTGGAAGCCGCTACAAAGGCGGGCATTGAGTTTGCTCGCATGTCGCTTGCAGGGGACTTGCCCGCGAGAATTGGCATTCGGCCCAAATCGGATTGCCGGCTGGCCTGGCAGACGCTTGAAACCTTCCTCAAATATGCTACCGGTGCCGCTCTTCCCAAGCAGCTGATTGTGACCCAGCCGAAGATCACAAAGGTGGATGAAGCCAAGCGCTGGCGCGAAATGCTGGAGAAGGCCGAGATTCGTTTCGGGTTGCGCGGCATGACGTTGCGACACGAAATTCTGGTGGAGCACCCAAACGCTGTGCGTTGTCTGGGTGAGATTGTGAAGGCTTGCGAGAATCGCCTGGATGCGGCGCATTTTGGGTGTTACGACTATTTGAGCGCGATGCAGGTGCCGGCACCGGCGCAAGCACTCGATCATCCGTATGCGACACTTGCACGCTGGACTATGCAGCAGGTAATGCTGCCAATTGGTGTGGCGGTAAGCGATGGTGTCTATTCGCAGCTTCCTACAGGAGATGATGCAGCGATGCGTCTGGCAGCCTTTGAAGGCCACAAGCAACAAGTGCTGCGGGCGATCGGGGAAGGCATTTATTGCGGATGGGATGTACATCCAGGCCAACTGCTGAGCCGCTATGCGGGGCTCTATGAATACTTCGAGAAACATCTGCCAGATGTGCGGCGCCGTTACCGGGCTTTTCTTGAAGCTCAGACCAAGGCGACGCTCGCCGGTACGCAGTTTGACGATGCAGCTACGGTTGAGGGATTGATGGTTTTCATGCGCCGCGGCATCAGTTGCGGAGCATTCACTGAAAAGGATATTGCATGAGATTTTTAGCATTTTTGCTGGTGGCATCGATCGGGCTTGCGGCCGGGAAGAAACAGGAAATCAAAGTGATTGTGGTGACCATGTTTGAGCGTGGCGAAGACACTGGTGATGCGCCTGGAGAGTTTCAGCTTTGGGTGGAGCGGGAGAAGCTGACGCAGGTGATCCCCTTCCCTCAGGGCAACCGATCTTTGCGCAGTGACGGCAAGGGACTTATTGCGATGGTGACTGGAGTTGGCACAGCCAAGGCTGCCGCGAGCGTTATGGCACTCGGGATGGATCCGCGATTTGATTTGACCAAGGCCTATTGGCTGGTGGCCGGCATTGCGGGTGTTGACCCGGCCGATGCGACACTTGGCAGCGCTGCATGGGCAACATACATTGTGGATGGGGATCTGGCTCATGAGATTGACGCCCGTGAGATTCCCGCAAACTGGAAGACTGGTTTCGTGCCGTTGCGCAAAGCGGTGCCGTATGAGCAGCCGTTGCGTGAACCAAACGAAGGTGAGATGTACAAGTTAAACGAAGCGCTGGTGGACTGGGCTTTCCGTCTGACCAAGGGCTTGGATCTGGGGGATACTCCATCACTGAAGGAGAGACGGGCGCAGATGACTGGAATGCCTAATGCGCAGCGACCACCTTTCGTGTTGAAGGGAGACACTTTGCAGTCTTCTACTTTCTGGCATGGCAAGTTGTTGAATGAATGGGCCAATGATTGGGTTTCTTATCACACCAAGGGCAAAGGCAACTATGTAACAACTGCTATGGAAGATACAGGTACTTTGCAGTCGCTACATTTTCTGGCAAAGGCCGGGAAGGTGGATGTTAGCCGTGTATTAGTCTTGCGAACCGCGAGCAATTTCGACAGCCAGCGGCCTCAGATTACAGCAGCTGAGAGCCTGGCTGAGAACAAAGCGGGCGGCTATGCCGGATTCATTCCATCGGTGGAAAGTGCCTGGAAGGTTGGCTCGACGGTAGTGCGCGAATTGATCACCAACTGGAAGACCTATCGCTTAACAATGCCCAAGTAAGCAACGATAGCGTTAGACTAGACCAATGTTGAAGCGTAGAGCATTTCTTGCAACACCTGGGCTGACTTTTCTGTCAGGTTGCACGAGTACGCCCAAACTCAAGATCGGTGCCAAAGACAATGTTGAAAGCAATCTAATTTCAGAGATTGTCAGCCACCTACTGGAGAAGAAGCTGAAGGCCAGACTGGAACGCCAATTTGGCATTCCGGGCTCTACAGTGGTTTACCAGTCTTTGCAGGGCGGGGACATGGATATTTATCCAGAGTACTCGCGCATTGCCTTCAAGGTATTGCTTAAGCTGGTTGAGCAACTGGATGACGGGTTGATGCTGGATGTTTTGCAGAAGGGGTTTCAGGCCCAGGCCCAAGCCAATTGCTTGCCCTTTCTTGGCTTTGAGAATACCTACACGGCGGTGATCCGAGCGGATGATTTGAACTTCTCGAATATTACAAATCTGAGTCAGACGGCTGAAAGGAAGAGTGGATGGAGACTAGGCTGTACCAGCGATTTCGCGCAGAGCGCAGAAGGCTATAACGAACTCAAATACCACTACAAGATCCAGGAGAGCAACGGCACGAGGCTTGAGCCGATCAACCAGCTCTACTTTGGCTTGCGCGAGAAGAGGATCGATATTCTGATGACCGGATCGACAGATCCTCGCCTGACAGACCCCCGTTATCGAGTACTTGAAGATGACCAACGGGTCTTTAGCCCGAATCGCTGTATGATCGTCTACCGCCAGGCTGCTGCTCTCAAATATCCATCGATCTTGCCCGTCTTGCAATCTCTCAGCGGGAAACTCGATCAGCGCACGATGCAGGGATTAAATCGCGAAGTTGAGATCAATAAGCGCGGATTTGCTGAAGTCGCAGTGGAGTGGCTGGCGAAGGTGGGCTTGGCCTAGCCTTGAATGGCTCCGGCCTTCAGCAACAACTCTTCCATCTCTTTATTGCCGATCTGCCGTGCTGCTCTCAGCGCCGTAAATCCGCCTTCCTGTCTTAAATCCGGGTTAGCCGAATGATCTAAAAGCAGCTGGAGGGTTTCGAGATCCTGACGAGCACAAGCTGCATGAATTGGCGCTACTTTGCGTTCATTGGCAGCGGGCAGGTTGACATCGGCACCATTCAGGATCAGGTAACGGGCCAGTGCTGGCTGACGAAAGAAGATCGCGAGGCCAAGCACCGTAAAACCGTCGGGAGCAAAGGCGTTGACCATGCCCGGATCAGCCTCGACTGCGGCACGGACTTGATCAATCTCACCCATAGCAGCGGCTTCGAAGAAACTGAGCTGGCTGAGCTTGCTACGAATTGCTGCGGCAATCTCGGGAATTTCATAGTAAAGAGCAAGCATCAGCATGGAGACGCCCTGCTGTGTTGGGCACTCGGCCTGAGAGGAATTTGCCTCCAGAGTTGCCAGCGCCGCAGAAGGATTGCGCTGTTTGAGAGCCTCTTCAAGGGAGATCATGAGAATGAGGGTATCAAACTGTGAATGAAATCCTAAGCATGCTGAAGTCGGAGGATAGCGTTCTCGACTTGGGTAGCCGATCGGGGAGTTTTTCTCTGGCGACGACTCACGCCAGAGTCGTTAGATTTGATCTCGACTTCGGCTCCGATCCATTCTTTGTGCAAGGCGATGCTCGAATGATGCCATTTAGAGACCACTGTCTTGATGCACTCATTGCCAACCACAGTCTGGAACATGTTGAGGGGCTGGCGCAGTGTCTGGATGAAATACAAAGGGTTCTCAAGAAGAATGGGAGGCTTTATGTGGCAGTACCAGATGCATCAACATTCTCAGACCGCCTCTATCGTTGGCTGGCTCATGGAGGCGGGCACGTGAATGCCATCGTGGACGCTGCTCAATTTATTCAGTTGCTCGAAGAACGAACGGGATTGAAGGTAGCAGCGTCGAGGCTACTTCATACCAGCTTTGCGTTTGCGAACGCGAAGGGGCCAGTGAGGTGGTCGCGGCGGGTATGGCTAATCGGTGGGGGGCAGGAGTGGGTGCTACGCACCGCCAGCTATTGGGCGCGGCGCTGCGATGTATGGCTAGGCACTCGTTGGAGCGTTTACGGCTGGGCTTTTTATCTGGGTAAGATGGAAGGCATCGACGAAGTACCGGCAACGAATGTCTGCGTGAGATGTGGTGCAGCACATGTTTCGGAATGGCTGAAGGCTATTGGAGAAGTGAAGCGCGGCTGGTTCTGGCGCAGCTATTGGTGCCCCGAGTGCAGGACTGAGAACGCATTTACCGACGACGATCCCAGGTCGATTTGAACTGTCAGGCTAGTGAGCAGCAGAAGGCTTGGCTGGTTTGTGCTCGTCTTTTTTGGCTTCACCGTGGCCGCCGCCATGTGCATCTTTCTTGCCGTGGGCGTCTTTGGGATCTTCTTCGTCGTCGGCTGGATCATAGGCTGGCTGCTGGTATTGCACGATGATCGAGATACGCCGGTTCTTGGCTGCTGCTGGATCTTTCACGTCCATCAAGCGCTGATCGGCAAACCCACGTACCTGTTTGACTTGATCTGGACGCAGGCCGCTGGAATTCATGACGCGGCGCGCAGCATTGGCGCGGTCCGTTGAGAGTTCCCAATTGGTGTACTCGCCATCTTTTGAGAAAGGCTTGGAATCTGTATGGCCTTCGATGGCGATAGTATTGGGCAATTTTGCCAATTCTGCGCTCATCTTTTCAATAATCGCTTTGCCGAATTCGCTGGGGGCGGAGCTGCCGGACTGGAAGAACATGCCCTTTTCTTTTTCAAGCAGTTCGATTCTGAGCCCTTCACCGGTAACCGTCATCGTGACGTGGTCTTTGATCTGCTTGAAGTCGGGCATCTGCTTCATGGCAGACTGGATCTTTTCTTTGAGCCCTTCCATGTCGTCTTTTGCAAGAGTGATCTGTTCACCCTCACCGGCCATGCCAGTGCCGGATTGTTTCTTGAAGCCGGAAGGATCGCGGAAGTAGCCGCTGACTGCGCTCTTTACTTTTTCAGAAGAGCCCATCAGCCACATCACCATGAAGAAGGCCATCATTGCGGTGACGAAGTCAGCATAGGCTACCTTCCAGGCACCACCATGGTGACCATGGCCATGGATCTTCTTCTTGATGAGATAAATCGGTTGTTCTTTGGCTGGATCGGCCATGGGCTATTTGCCTCCCCCGCCCTTGACCTTTTGCTCCATGTCTTTGAAGCTGGGGCGGACGTGAGGGGGGATCGAGCGCCGGGCCATTTCAACGGCCAGAATGGGGGCAGCACCTTTCATAAAAGCGCCGACACCAGCACGTAGCACGTGCATGTACTCAATTTCGCCATCGTTGATCTTCTGCATGTTGCTGCCGAGTGGCCCGAAGATTCCATAGCAAAAGAGAATGCCCAGAAACGTACCGACAAGAGCGGCTGCGACGTGTTCGCCGATTTCTTCTGGAGGGCCTCCAAGGGCACCCATTGTGACGACAACTCCAAGCACGGCGGCGACAATTCCCATGCCTGGAAGCGCGTCGGCCATTTCTTTCAGGGCTGCGACTGGTTGCTCAAGTTCGTGCTTCATGATGTCGATGTCAGCTTCCATCGACTGCTCGATCTCGAAGTGACCAATACCACCGGCAATCGAAGTGCGTAGCGTGTCGCAGACGAAATCAAGAGCATGGTGGTTGGACATGAAGACCTTGTGCTGTGAGAACAATTGGCTTTGTTTGGGATTCTCGATGTCGGTCTCGAGCTTCTGAAGACCATTCTTGCGGCCGTAGTTGAATACGTCGGCAAGAGCCTTCAGGGTGTCCAGATAAATATTCTTGTTGTAGGGGCTACCCTTGAGAATTCCAAGCATGCCCTTGACCAAGGCGATGATGTTGGAGATCGGGTTGGCAACCAGCATACTGCCGATGGCTGCGCCAAAGATGACAACCAGCTCAGCGGGCTGCCAGAGAACGGGAAACTTCCCATGAGACATCGCGTAGCCGCCACCGACTGCGCCAATTACGATAACAAGACCAATGATTGAAAACATCGCTGTGAGTGCTTATCGGCGAAAGCGAGGGGTGTTAGAGAAAAGGTTTGGGTGAGAAGCTTTCAAGCGCGCAGAAATGTTAATTCGACCGCACGCCACCATCGTTGAAGTGGAAATTCTCGCCCAGATAGACGCGCTTTACTTCCGGATCGCGACCGAGTGTTTCTGGACTTCCGGCCCTGA
This sequence comes from Bryobacter sp., assembly GCA_046590555.1. GTDB lineage: Bacteria > Acidobacteriota > Terriglobia > Bryobacterales > Bryobacteraceae > Bryobacter. The sequence continues at coordinate 20,752 of JBKJUN010000061.1, forward strand.
AGATCTTGCCGTTGTTGATAATGTAGGCGCGATCGGTCACGGCCAGTGTTTCGCGCACATTGTGATCCGTCATCAGGATGCCAATGCCCTGGCGCTTGAGGTCGGAGATGATGCGTTGTAATTCGAGGACCTGGATCGGGTCAATGCCTGAGAACGGCTCGTCGAGGAGAAGGAAGCTGGGTTCGATCACCAGGCTGCGGGCGATTTCGACACGCCGTCTCTCACCACCGCTCAGCATATAGCCTTTGTTCTTGGCAACTTTTTCAAGACCTAGTTGCTCAATTAATCGATTCATTCGTTCGCGGCGCTGGCGCCCGTCAATTGGCAGGGTCTCGAGAATCGCCATCAGGTTCTCTTCGACGCTCAACTTGCGAAAGACACTGGGTTCCTGAGGAAGATAGCTGATGCCGCGCCGGGCACGCTGGTACATGGCAAGGTCAGTTACATCTTCGTTGTCGAGCATGATGCGACCGCTATCGGGGGTGACCAAACCGACGATCATGTAGAAAGAAGTCGTCTTACCTGCGCCATTGGGGCCCAGCAAACCAACGACTTCACCCTGCTCTACTGAAACCGAGACTCCATCGACGACACGACGGCCACCGTAGGCTTTGATTAGTTCAGTTGTTTTGAGAGTACGCAAGAAGGTATTTGGCCTGCAGATTCCAGCTTAGCGCTTTCGCTGCAAGGTGCTTAGAGCTGGCTTCTGTTCCTGCCCATCGACGATGATCTTGTCGTTGTTGGCAAACCATGTGAGTTGCTTGCCGGTGGTTCGCCGCTGCTCTACGCCTTTGACCACATCCACCATTTCCGGCTTGCCGCCTTCAAGCACCAGTTTGCTGTCCGCGGAATAGAATTCGCCTGTTTCGCCGGTGCCCTTGCGTACGCGTTGCGTGCCTGTTTCAACAATTCGGACTGCGCCATAGGCAAAAACCTTTTCGATTCCGCCCGACGGCTGCTCATTGAAGCGTTCGCTATCGTCTTCATCGAGATAGGCTCGCAATTGGTTGGATTGCACTTCAAGCCCCGGCCTGCTCATCAGCACATTGGTTCGATATTCGACCACTCGCTCTTTGTCGGAATAGAACATCTCAGTCGCTTTGACGTTAGTAAGGATTGCGCCTGTTTTGCGGGCCTGAGCCGACTTCTCGTCGACCATTTGATGCGTGATACCGCCGAATGCGCGCAATTGTCCTGCCTTGCGGTCAATGTCGATACGAGGAGCACGCAGGCGATTCTCTCCTTGCCACATCACTGCATTGCCTTCGTAGCGAATCTTGCTGTTGGATTCGCGGGTCTCCATGCGGTCGGCAGTGGCCTGCGTGACTTCTTCGCTCTTGCCCGTCTTTGCGTTCTTCTCGGCTTCGCGGGTGCTGCGCACGTTTCCTGTTGCGACAAACTCATTTGTTTTCTGGTTGAGAACGATTTCGTTCGCGTCGGTGGAGCCGGTGGGGTCCCAGACACGGGCGTTCTTGGTCAGAGTGATCCGGTTGGCGGCGCTTTCCTGTACCGCTCGATCTGCCTTGGCTCGCTGCTCACCTTCCTGATATCGGAATTCGTTCCACTGTTCGAGGCGCTGCATTTCGCCTGTTTTTGGATCAAAGCGAGCCTCAAGATCTTTACTCCAGGTGAGCATGGGCTGCGAACCTTTCTTCGCATTGGCTTCCGGGTCGGTTTTGGTCGCGACGTTTATACTGCGGAAGGATTCGATCTGATTGGTGGCGGCGTATTGGATGGTCATACGATCGCCTTCGAGATGGCGTTTGCGCTGCGTGGGACGGTTGGGAAGGAAATCGAGAGTGCCTGGGGCATGCACTTGGACTGTTTCCATATCCTGGCCATTCTTGCGCATCTTCATTTCGATACTTTCGCTGCGCAGAAGCTTGGTTTCGGCCATAGGTACACCCGACTTGACGGCCGGAATGGATTCTATGCTGGCCTTGCCGTTGGCCAGGGCCTTGTCGAGCAATGACTCTTTTTCGCCCGGAAGGAAGAAGAGATCCATTCGCCGGGCCGAGGCCCGGGTCTTGCCATTGTCTCCCGTTGTGTTGAGTTTGGCATCGTCTTCGGCGATGACCTTTTCCACCTGGCCGCGGGGATTGAAGTCGACATTCAGTGTTTTGGCGGCATAGTCCACCTGGCGCTTCGGTGCGCGGTCAATTCCTTTGGCATCGATTGCCATCACGTGGCGGATCACGCCCTTTTCGAGGTTAACTTCGCTATTTGCTGCGTCGAGCGAAAAATCTTCTTTACGCATCTTCGACCAAGGCGAGAGATAAACCTTGGACTCATGTTCTTTATACCGAACTTCTTCGCTTTCAACTTCGATTGGTTTCGCCTTGAGGTCTTTGGGTTGCCATTTCAGGAAAGATGCGTGCATCAGGTGCAGTTCGTGGGTTTGCGGGTCGTATTCTGCTCCGGTGGCATGTCCGGTGCCTGTTCCGCCTTCCTGCTCAAAATTGAACTCAACCCGGCCCTGGCTGATCATCTTGCCTGTTTTGATTTCGAGGCTGGCTCCCTGGGCCTTGATTGCGAGGATCTTGCCGGTTGGCTCGCCATCAGGAATAACGGCCATTTGCACTTCCACTTCGCTTTCACTACTGAGCCTGCTCTCGTTGGGGTAAAAGTTGCCCTTGGCCGCCTTTACGAGATCAAAGCTCTTGCCATCTTCGTGAAAAAGGCGGAGTTCCATCTGGTCGAGCTCCATATATCCAGGATCCTTGACCTCCCGATAGTCTTTGGCCCGGAGTTCGGCCACTGTGCGGGTGCCTTCTGAGGTTCGGTAGACGAAGCCCTCTGCTTTGGAATTGAGAGTGCTTGATAGGGGTTGCGGGGGAGTCGCTGTGTTCCGTTTTTGAACGGCAAGCTGCTGCTGGTAGCTATACCAAACCAAGCCGACGATCCCAAGGATGACGGCAAACAGAAAGTAAGGTGCTGCTCGACGCATCGGGCCAGTTTCAGCTTAACAGGTCTGATCCTTCTGGTTCTACAACCGTTGAACGAAGCCGCGTAGCGGCCAGGCGCGCTCATTTCGCGCAGAGCACAAAGGTGACTCCGGCGATCCATTCGGGTCCAATTGAAGACGGCTGCACAAGCAGCCTACTTCACCAAAGAGGAACAAAACTCTATGCCCCCTTACGCAAGCGAATGCAGGAAGTCATGCGCCTGCGCAACTTCTCGCCGGAGACATAACGTAGTATTGTCCATTACACTGCCGCGTTCGCAAAGTATTCCAACTTGAGCCCGGAGGTCCTTGGCTCCCTTGCCGTCTCGTAAGCCGGACCGGCCATCAGCCCGGGCACTCGCCCAAAAGAAGTAGTCTACCCGCTCCTTGTCACCCCAGAAGGCTTCGTCCCATGAATCTTGAATCGCAGGGGCCTGAGAATCCAACAAAACCTAGAATCCAAAAAAACTCACAAAACAAACTAGATGCCGTGAGGCACCTAATCCTCCACAGATCTTCGACATCTGAACAAGAATTTTCGCAGGTCAGCCAGCGCCGTGCCCGCCCGCAGCCCATCCTCCAGCGCGATGGGCTGCGTCGGGCTTGAACTGGGTCCAGTTCTTAAATGTCGTAGTAAAGGTGGAACTCGTAAGGATGAGGTCGCAGCCGGATCGCCTCGGCCTCGTTCTTACGCTTGTACGAAATATAGGTTTCAATTAGCTCTGCCGTAAACACATCGCCCTTCAGCAGAAACTCATAATCCGACTCAAGACAATCTAGCGCCTCATCCAGCGAAGTCGGCATCGAAGGCACCGCCTTCAACTCCTCAGGCGACAAATCATAGATGTCCTTATCAAGGGAATCACCAGGGTCCACCTTGTTCAAAATCCCGTCAAGGCCAGCCATCAATAGCGCCGAAAACGCGAGGTAAGGATTCGCACTCGGGTCTGGCGGACGGAACTCGATCCGCTTCGACTTCGGGCTCGAAGAATACATCGGGATACGCACTGCCGCACTACGATTCCTTCGGCTATAGGCCAAGTTCACAGGTGCTTCATAACCAGGCACTAGACGCTTGTAGCTGTTCGTCGTCGGCGCAATAATCGCACTGAGCGCCCGCGCGTGCTTAAGCAAACCACCGATGTACCAAAGCGCCATCTGGCTCAAACCCGCATACAACTCACCGGCAAAAAGAGGCTTCCCGTCACGCCACAAACTCTGGTGGCAATGCATCCCGCTCCCGTTATCGCCAAAGAGCGGCTTCGGCATAAACGTCACAGTCTTGCCATACCGGTAAGCCACATTGCGAACAATGTACTTGTAGAGCATCATGTTATCCGCGCTTTTCACCATCGTGTTGTAGCGCTGATCGATCTCACACTGCCCGGCCGTTGCCACCTCGTGATGATGGCACTCAATCTCAAGCCCACACTCGGTCATCACCTGCACCATTTCAGCCCGCAGGTCGTGATAATGATCAGTCGGCGGCACCGGGAAATAGCCTTCCTTCACACGCGGACGGTAGCCAAGGTTATTCTCCTTGCGGCCGGAATTCCAGCGGCCTTCTTCGCTATCGATATGGTAAAAACCCTCGTGCATGTTCTGATCGAATCGCACGTTATCGAAAATGAAGAACTCAGCTTCAGCCCCAAAATAAACGGTGTCGGCCAGCCCCGTCGTCTGTAGATAATTCTCGGCCTTCATTGCGATCCAGCGCGGGTCACGCTCATAGTGCTGCCGCGTGATCGGGTCAATTACGTTCCCGTTCATCACCAGCGTCTTGATCTCTGTGAACGGATCAAGAAAGGCAGTAGCAGCATCGGGGATCAGCAGCATATCGCTCTCATTGATCGCCGCCCAACCGCGAATCGATGAGCCATCGATGCCAAAACCCGACTCAAAACTGTCGAGCGTAATCTCTTTCACCGGATAGGTGATGTGGTGCGAAAGACCAGGAATATCCGCAAAGCGGACATCAACTTGCTGGACTTCGTTCAACTTGGCGAATTCCAGGACTTCTTGTGGAGTCATATGGCTCAGACTAACAGACATGCGCTACTGCTGCGTGACACTCTTGTTCACAATCGTCCTCGACGCCCAACAAGCCTTCCACTACAACCGCCCCTACGGCCTCGATCCACTCACCGTTGGCATGAAAAACGACCAACCCATCGCTATCGACTGGGACGAAGACCGCCGCATCGATCTGATCACCGGAGGAGAATCCGGCTGGGTCTATTTCTTCTCCCGCACGGCTCTCCGCTAAAACGGAACGTCGTCGTCGCTGATCCCCGGATCAAAATCGTCGAAGTTCCCGGCAGGCTTCGGCGCCGCACCACCACTCGGCGCAACTCTTTGAGTAGCACTACGGGGAGCACTCTGCATCCCGCCGCCACCGCCACCTTCGCCACCCTCACCACGGCCACCGAGCAGCATCACTTCTTCAGCCACAACTTCGGTGATGTACTTCTTCACCCCATCCTTGTCTTCGTAGCTGCGATTGCTAAGACGCCCCTCAATATAGACCTGGCGGCCTTTTGTCAGGTACTGGGCAACCCCTTCGTTCTTCCAAAGCACGATGTTGGTCCAGTCGGTTTCATCCTTCCAGTCACCCGTTGCATTGTCTTTGAACCGGCGAGTCGTTGCGACGGAGAATTTACTCACCGCCGTCCCCGCTGCCGTAAACTTCGTCTCGGCATCTTTGCCCAGGTTGCCCACAAGAATTACTTTATTGACGCTGCGTGCCATACAGCATTAAGCTAACACAGCATGATCTGCGTAAACGCCTTTTATCCAGCAGCCGGCGAAGGCCGCTTTGACAGCACCTACTACTACGACAAGCACATCCCGCTCATCATCCGCCTTCTCACTCCCTTTGGCCTGCAAAAAGTAGAAGTAGACGAAGGCCTCTCCGGTGCCGGTGGCTCCCCTGCCAACTACCGCACCATTTGCCGTATGTATTTCGACACCATGGAGAACTTCCAGGCCGCCCTCAGCTCGGTTGGCGGCGAGCTCTTCAGCGACATCCCCAACTACACCGATATCCCTGTTGAACTCCAAATCAGCAAATTAGTGTCCTTTTAGCTCAATACCAACGATAATGAAGTAGTGGAAGGCCGCCGTTACGAACGCGTCTCCGAGGCAATTCGCCTCGAGATCACCGAAATGATCGCTTACGATCTCGAAGATCCGCGCCTCGCGGGCATAGAGGTCACTGACGTTCAAGTCGCTCCCGACATGAAAAAGGTCGCTGTAAGCGTTCATATTCCGGCCCAGGGCGAAGAGGCGGAGAAGATCATCGAGATCCTCAAATCCACCAAAAGCTACATCCGCAAAGAACTCGCTTCACGCATCGATCTCTTTTACACACCCGAAATTTACTTCAATTCTTCGCTCAATCTTGGCTCCCGCGAACGGGTACAACACATCCTCAAACGGATCAAGCGAGGCCGCCCCAAGGACCAATAGCATGGCCCCCTTGCAATTTCGTACGAACAAAAGGCGAAACAACCCGCAAACCCAACATGCTGTGTTACTTTTAGTCTTAGTTGTTTTGGGTTGGAGCCAGACTGGAGACCCCGATGTACTCCGGTATGAGGCCAGCGCCGACTGCATGGGTGGTGTCTTTACCGTCACTGCTTATGGCAAAAACCGCACCCAATTAGAGGCAGCCGTAACTGAGTCGCTCGAAGAAGCCAGACGTCTGGATGCCATGTTGTCTAATTACAAAGTTAACAGCGAATGGTCCCAGATAAACCGTCAGGCCGGAAAGTCTCCAGTGGCCGTCTCACAAGAGTTATTTCAACTGCTCGAAGCGTGTTTGCAGTACAGCCGCCAGAGTGAAGGAACATTCGACATTACTGTCGGGCCGTTGATGCGGCGTTGGGGATTCTTCAAGGGGTCCGGACGCTTCCCGCACCGGTCTGAGATTCGAACTGCAATGGCTGCCGTGGGTTACCAGAACATCATCCTCGATCGCAACGCACAAACCGTGCGCTTCCAGAATCCTCTCACCGAGATGGATCCCGGCGGCATCGGTAAGGGCTATGCAGTTGATCGTATGGTAGCCATCCTCCGCGAAAGCGGAATCACCAGCGCCTTCATCACTGCCGCTGGCTCCAGCATGTACGGCCTCGGCACTCCTCCAAACGAAGAAGGCTGGCCCGTCACCATCGCCCACCCTTCCCACAAAGACCAGACGGTGGCAACGCTTCGCCTGCGAGACCAATCCATGGCCACTTCAGGCAGCTCTGAAAAATTCTTTATGGCCGGCGGCAACATCTATAGCCACATCATGGATCCCCGCTCCGGCATCCCCGCACAGGGCACCTTGTCCGTGTCCCTCGTCGCTCCCCGGGCAATTGATACCGAAGCCTGGGCCAAGCCCGTTTACATCCTCGGCCGCGATTGGGCGGCCCGCCACACACCGAAAGGAATGCGTGTTTTCCACTGCCCCGAAGGCCCCAAGGGCCAAAAGTGGGAAACAACATGCGAATGGCTCCAATGAACTCCCGTTTCCTCGACGCCTGCCGGCGCCGCCCCACTGATGTCCGCCCTGTCTGGTTTATGCGCCAGGCTGGTCGATATATGAAGCAGTACCGCGACATCCGAAAACACCATGGCATCCTTGAGATCTGCAAGCGGCCCGACCTCGCCGCCGCCGTCACTCTCCAGCCCATCGAAGTGCTCGACGTCGACGCAGCTATCATCTTTGCGGATCTGCTACTGCCTGTAGAACCCATGGGCCTCAAGCTCGAATTTCGCTCGGGAGAAGGTCCTCACATTGATAACCCGATCGAGAACTCAACCGACATCGATGCCCTCTCTACCTCCAATACCGACGACCTCGGCTATGTCGGCGAAAGCATCCAGCTCGTCACCCGCGCCCTTGCCGGTAAGGTTCCCGTCATCGGTTTTGTCGGTGCTCCCTTCACCCTCGCCAGCTATATGATCGAGGGCGGCCCCTCCAAGAACTACCTCAAGACCAAGAAACTGATGTACCATGACGAAACCCTCTGGCGCCGTCTGATGGGCAAGATCGTCGACGTTCTCGGCAGCTTTGCACTCATGCAGGTTTCTAGCGGCGCACGCTGCATCCAGGTTTTCGATTCCTGGGTTGGCGCTCTCGCCTCTGACGATTACGTCCGCTACGTGCAACCCTACTCGCGCGCTCTCATCGAACGCATCCGTACCTCAGGCGTCCCCGTCATCCACTTCGGCACTGGCTGCTCTGGCTTCTTCCGTGAACTCCATGCCGCCGGTGGCGACGTCATGGGCGTCGACTGGCGTATGAACATCGATCAGGCCTGGATGGATATCTCCTATCGCTCGGCTGTTCAGGGCAACCTCGACCCTGTGGCGCTATTCGCTCCTCTGCCTGAGATCAAAGCCAAGGTACACGAAATCCTCAAGCGCACCGGCACCCGCCCGGGCCATATCTTTAACCTCGGCCACGGCATCCTGCCTGAAACCCCGGTAGAAAATGTTAAGGCTGTAGTGCAGTTCGTCCGTGAATTCCGACCCTAGCATCCAACCATCGATCATCATCGGCGGCGGCATCTCCGGATTGTCCGCCGCCTACTACCTCGCCAAGCGAGGCCTCCCCTCCATACTCATCGATAACGGTAAAAAACTCGGTGGCGTCATCCAGACTGCCACTGTTGCCGATTGTCTTCTCGAAGGAGGCCCGGACAGCTTCCTCGCCGCCAAACCCGAAGCAATGGACCTCATCACAGAACTCGGCCTCGCCGGTGAAGTCATCGGGTCGAACGATCATCAGCGCGCCACCTGGATCTTCAAAAAAGGCCGCATGATCCCCCTTCCCGAAGGCCTGATGATGATGGTCCCTACCCGAATCTGGCCCACCGTTAAGAGCCCGCTCCTTTCTTGGGCCACCAAAATTAAAATGGGCCTGGAATTCTTTCGCAGCCCAAAACCAAACGCCCCAGATCGCTCCGTTGGTGACTTCGTCGAAGACCACTATGGCCGCGAAGCCGTCGAATACCTCGCCGAGCCTCTTTTATCGGGAGTCTACGGCGGCGACCCCTACAAGCTGTCGGTCGAAAGCGTCCTGCCCCGCTTCGCTGAGATGGAGTCGACCTACGGCAGCCTTACCAAGGGCACCCTCGCTGGCCTGGCCAAAGCCCCCAAGCGGGAAGGCTCCACCCTCTTCAAGACCCTCAAAAATGGCCTCGGATCACTGGTTGATGCAATTGAAAAAGCCATCGCTCCCCACTGCCAAATCCTCCGTGAAGATGCCATCTCGGTTTCAATAGAAGGCGATGAATATCTCGTCTATCTCAAAGACCAGACTCTCCGCACACGCCACCTCATCATCGCCACTCCCGCCTGGGCCACAGCCAAACTCCTGGCCAATCTCGACCCCGCTATTTCTAAACTCCTCAGCCAAATCGGCTACTCCAGCTCCATGACTGTCGGCGTCATCTACGACCGCAAAGACGTCCCCCAAAAGTTCAATTCCTTCGGCTTCCTCGTTCCCAAGAGCGAGCGTCGCCACCTTGTAGCCTGCACCTTCGTTGACCAAAAGTTCAATCACCGCGTGCCCGAAAACCGCCTCCTCCTGCGCTGTTTCCTCGGCGGTGCCGGCAACGAGGCCATTCTCGACTGGGACGAAAGCGCAATAAAACAGGCCGTGCTGGATGATATTGATTCCCTCTTGGGCCTCAACGCCCAGCCCATCGCCATCGAGATCTCCCGCTGGCCCCGCTCCATGGCCCAATACGAAGTCGGCCACAAAAAAATAATACAGGAATTGCAAGACCGCTTGAAGGCCTATCCCCTTTTGTTTCTTGCAGGTAACGGTTACCTCGGCATTGGAATCCCAGATTGTATTAGATCTGGAAAAGAATCCGCCAACAGCTTCCAAAAGTAATACATTAAGACTGCGTTAACAATCTATCCATCCTGTTGTAAAGCCCATCACACTAGGACCAGATCACAAAGGGATTACAAAATGAATAGGCTTCTCCTCTCTCTTACTCTCTTCACCGCCTCCTTCGCTACCGCGCAGACCTCCGGTGAAATGCTCGGTCTCGTCACCGACGCCAGCTCCGCAGCAATCACTGGCACCAAGCTCACCGCCCGCAACCTCGCCACCAATCTCACCTACACCACAACTTCAAACAGCGCTGGCTCTTATCGCATACCGCTCCTTCCGCCCGGCGAATACGAACTTGTTGCCGAAAAATCCGGCTTCGGCAAATACATCCGCAGGCCCATCACTCTCCGCCTCAACCAGCAGGCTGAGCTCAACGTCTCCCTATCTGTCGCGTCAGCTACCGAAGTCATCACAGTCACCACAGAAGCTCCCCTCATTAACACCACTAACGCCGAAGTTGGGTTCAATATCGATGCCAAACGTATCGCCGAACTTCCGCTCTCCCCCAATCGCAACATCCTCAACATCGCTCTTCAGGCCCCCGGCGTCAGCCAGCTCTCGAGCGGCAATTCGAGCTTTGCCTCGGGCGGCACCAGCTTCTCCGTCAACGGCATGCGCACCCGTTCGAACAACTTCATGATCGACGGCGCAGACTCTAACAATTCCTCAGTCTCTGGCCTCGTCCAGGAAATCAACAACCCAGATGTCGTCGCCGAATTCCGCCTCATTACCAATCAGTTTCTGCCTGAATACGGTCGCGCCGCCGGCTCCGTGGTTAACATCATCACCAAGGGCGGCACCAATGGTTATCACGGCACTGCCTACTGGTCCTACAACGGCAACACCCTAAACAGCCGCACCAACCTTGATGAACGCACCTTCGCCAAGGCCCCCTGGCGTGTGGAAAATCAATTCGGTGGCACCTTCGGTGGTCCCATCGTGAAGGACCGCACCTTCTTCTTTGGGAGCCTCCTGCGCTGGACCGATCGCCGTTTCGCCTCAGGCACTGCCATCACCGGCGCACCCACCGCCGAAGGCCGTACCGCCCTCCAGTCCCTGGCCGCTGGCCGCCCCCAAATTGGTGCCCTGTTGAACTTCCTTCCCGCCGCCCAGCAACCCACCGGGCAGTACTTCACCGTCACTGCTGACGGTCGCTCAGTTGTCGTCCCAG
>JBKJUN010000420.1:0-3331 GCA_046590555.1 Bryobacter sp.
CGGGTTTTCTTGAGGGTGGATTCGGCCTTCAAAACGTCCTGGAGCTGGTTGAGTTCGAGCTCTGCCGGGAGGGTTTGTTCGCCTGATTCTTTCTCTTTGCCTTTGATATCAAGGACCTTCCAGCCTTGCTGGCGGATGAGGGTTCCGGTGGAGTGGTAAGTGTCGACGATTGCGTTGTTGGTGATCGCCGTGATCACCGTTGTGACATCTGTGAGGTAGTCTTCGTGCCAGGCCGACAGGAGACGGCGGGCTACCAGATCGTAGAGGTTGCGCTCGTCTTCGGTGAGGTTCGCCCTGGCAGGTGAAGTGGCCGTGGGGATGATGGCGTGGTGGTCGGTAATCTTGGTGTCGTCGACGTAACGCAGGCCCAAGGGACGCTCGCCGCTGCCTTCGGCTACGAGGCCTTTGTAGCCGGGGGCGACGGCTTTAACTACTGAGGCGAGGTTGGCGGCTACGGTTTTTGAGAGGTGGCGCGAGTCGGTTCTTGGGTAGGAGATGAGCTTGTGGGTCTCGTAGAGTTTTTGGGCTAGATCGAGAGTCTTTTGAGCGCTGTAGCCGTAGAGGCGGTTGGCGTGGCGTTGCAGTTCGGTCAAATCGTAGAACTGCGGGGGCACCATCTTTTTCGATTCCGATTCGAGCGAGGCTATGTGGGCGATGCCGGTTTTGGCGCGGCTGGTGATTTCTTTGGCTGGAGCCGGATCGGCAGGAAGGCGCATGGCTTGTTGCATGCTTTCGCCTTGCTTAGGAGGGCTGAACCAATTGCCAATGTAGGTGGGCTTGCCGGGGACGCCTTGCGGGGAGAAAGTGACGGCGACTTCGCGATATTCTTCGGGCACGAAGGCTTGAATCAAGAGTTCGCGTTCTACCAGCATGGCGAGGGTTGGGGTTTGGACGCGGCCTACGGAGAGGGTTTCGTCGTAGGCGATGGAGTAAGCGCGGGAGAGGTTCATGCCAACGAGCCAATCGGCACGAGAGCGGCCGCGGGCGGCGTTGGCGAGGCCGTCGTATTCGCTGGAATTTTTGAGAGCCGCGAAGCCGGCAGTGATGGCATCGGCGGTTAGAGAAGAGATCCAGAGGCGCTGGACGGGTTTGTTGGTTTCGGCAGCGTCGTAGATGTAGCGGAAGATGAGTTCGCCTTCGCGCCCGGCGTCAGTGGCGCAGATGATGCGGTCGACTTTGGGGGAGTTGACGATTTTGCGGATGGTTTCAAACTGGTCTTTGGTTTTTTCGTAGACAACCAGGGGCCAGGATTCAGGGAGCATGGGGAGAAGATTGCGACGCCAGAACTTCCATTCGGGCTTGATTTCATGGGGTTGGGCGAGGGAGACGAGGTGGCCGATGGCCCAGGTAACGATGTGGCCGCCGCCGTGGAGGAAGCCATCACCTTTTTGGTTGGCACCGAGGACTTTAGCGATGTCGCGGGCGACGGAGGGCTTTTCGGCTATGACTGCGGTGATAGACAAGAGGATCTTCTATTCTAGCGAGGGTGCCTCCAAAAGGGGTACTTGCGGGTAGCGGCGTTTGCCCAGTTCGATTGGGATCGCAATTTTGGCGAGGACGGTAAAGACGAAGCAGCCGATGGCCCAGATTCCGAGGGCGACAAGGAGCTCGACCCAGGAGGGGGCGTATTCGTCGACTTTGCCCCAGGGTTCGGGGATGAAGCCGGGGATGATGGTGCCGACGCCTTTTTCGATGAGGATGCCGATGAAAAGGAGGACGCAGCCGATGTCGAGGAGAAGGTGATTCTTGCGCCAGCGGTGGACGGTGAGGATTCCGGTGGCGATGAGGTTCATGGTGATGGCGGACCAGATCCAGGGCACGAGACGGTTGTGGCCATCAAGACCGAAGTAGAGATAGCGGGCGGAGGCGCCGTGGTGGGTGGAGCGGTAGAACTCGGTGAAGAGCTCTGAGATGAGCATGACCATGCAGATCTGGGCAGCAACAGTGACAACGAGGGAGAGCTTTTCGAGGGTGGCTTCGCGGATCTCAAGGGCCGTGTTGCGGCGGACCAGAGAGAGGACGAGGATCATCAGGGCTGGGCCGGCCGTAAAAGCTGTGGCGAGGAAGCGTGGGCCCATCAGCGCGGTGTGCCAGAAGGGGCGTGCGGGGAGGCCCGAATAAAGAAAGGCAGTGACGAGGTGGAGGCTGACGGCCCAGAGAATCGATAGCAGGACGAGGGGGATGTAGATGCTCTTATTGGGTTCTTTGCCAATGTAGCGGCAGAAGAGCAAATATAGAGGGATTGAGAAGTTGAGGACGAGATAGACATTGAGGACGACTATGTCCCAACAAAGGAGAGAAGATGGCCAGTTGAAGAGGCCAATCATTGGCATCATGTGCCAGAGACGGGCTGGGCCACCGACATCGACGACCACAAACCAGATAGCCATGATCAGGGCAGCAACAGCCATCGCTTCGCCAATGAGGACAGCGCGAGCAAAGTCGTAATCCTTGAGGACGTAAGTGGGCATGACGAGGATTACGGCGGCTGCGGCGACGCCAACGAGGAAGGTGAAGTTGGAGATGTAGAAGCCCCAACTGACGTGGTCGTGCATGCCGGTGACGATGAGGCCTTCGCGCATCTGGACTGAGTAGGCCCAGGTGCCGAGAAGCATGAAGAAGGTGAGGACGGCCATCCAGAGGTGATAGCGGCGAGAGCCGTGGATAACCTCTTCAAGGCCATCGACGAGAAACTGTTGCCAGGGTGGGCGAGCTATGAGTGTTGGCATTTTGAGTTAGTCCATGAAGTACCAGAATTTGGGTTCTGTCCCTAAGTCTTCTTTGAGGCGGAAGACCTTCTTGTTGGCGAGGACCCAGCGGATCTCGGAAGCGGGATCGAGGAGGTTACCGAAGATGCGGGCGCCTGTAGGGCAGGCTTCGACACAGGCAGGCTGGCTGCCTTCGCGGGAACGCTGGATGCAGAAGGTGCATTTCTCGACGACGCCTTTTTTGCGGAGGCGATTGCCTAGGTAGTGTTGTTTGGAATTAAACTCGTCTTCGGGGACGACGGGGTCTGCCCAGTTGAAGCGGCGGGCGTCATAGGGGCAGGCAGCCATGCAGTAGCGGCAGCCGATGCACCAGTTGTAGTCGACTACGACGATGCCATCGGGCTCCATCCAGGTGGCCTTGACGGGGCAAACGTCGACACAGGGGGGATTCTGACAGTGGAAGCACTGGGTGCCCATATAGAAGTGTCCGGCGGCGGGGACTTCGTGGAAGAAATCATCCTGGGCGTGTTCGAAATTGATCTGGCCGTTTTCGTGTTCGTGTATGCGGATATAGGCCATGCCTGACTTACGATCCTGATTGTTTTCTTTCTGGCAGGCCTTGA
>JBKJUN010000648.1:0-5309 GCA_046590555.1 Bryobacter sp.
TCGGCTACGCCGAAGTATTGGGTGAGCAATGCCAGTGGCAAGCGGTTTCTCGATTTGCTGGATGTGCAGGTTGTCGATGTGGGAACAGATGGCCGAGCGGCATTGGACTTTATTGCGCGAACCGCCGATAGCGGGGACCTGGGTAAGGGACGTATTCCGGCTGGGGTAGCGCTGGAACTGGTGACGAAGGGCATTCGGGATCAATACTTCATGCGTGCCGGATTCTCAGCAGAACAGAAGACGGAGTGGATGGGGTACCGGGAAGAGAATGCTGAGGCCGTGAGATCGAAGCCGATTTATAAGGTTCGTCCGTTGAATGGGGCATGGGCGATTGCGCCCTATCTGCATAATGGGTCGGTGCCGAGTCTGTATGAGATGCTGGCATCAAAAGAACAGCGCGGGACGCCTGTGTTCTGGCTGGGTAATAAGCAATTTGACCCGGTGAAGGTGGGCTATGAGCAGAAAGAATTTAAGGGTGGTACAAAGTTCGATTATTCGCTGCCTGGCAATAGTAACTCCGGGCACTGGTTTCAGGATGGACCTCGTGGGCGGGGAGTGGTTGGACCGGCACTTACGGACGCTCAGCGGTGGGCTCTGGTGGAGTAGGTAAAGTCGTTGTAACGAGCGTACTGCCATCAGGGTCAGGTGGCTAGCCTGAGGAGGCTATAAGAGCATTGGACCTTGAAAAACTTTAATTGAATCTCAAGGACAGGAGTAGTTCCAGGCATGTAATATTTGTACAGCGCGTGAAATACCGCTGAATGAATTTAGGAGAAAAAATACCAATGAAAATGTTTGCGTCTTTGCTGCTCACCCTGTCCCTCGTGATGGGCGTTGCCACCGTGTCCTTCGCTCAGGATCCCCCCAAGAAGGAAAAGAAGGAAAAGAAGGGCAAGAAGAAGATGGAAGAAAAGAAGCCTGCATAAGGTTTTCTTTCTTTAGTCTTTCGACTTAGAAAATAAATGCCGCGCCTGGGTCGAAACCTAGGCGCGGCATTTGCCTTTAGAGGAGGCTGTCGCGACGCTGCTTCTCGAGGAGTTTGACGATCTGGCCTACGTTTTGGGCCTTGTCGCGATCAAGGACAAGGAGTGCGTCGGGGGTGTCGACGACGACGAGGTTCTTTACGCCGAGCATGGCTACGAGTTTGCCTGGGGCGTCGACGTAGTTGCCGGTGCTGTCGTTGAAGATGGCTTCGCCACGTGATGCGTTGCCTTCAGCGTCGTGCTTCTGGAGGTCATAGACGGCATTCCAGGAGCCGACATCGTTCCAACCGAAGTCTGGGGCGGGGACGCCGAGGATGCCCTTCTCTTTTTCGAGGACGGCGTAGTCGATCGAGATGTCTTCGCACAGCGGGAAGACGCGGGAGAGTTCGGGGAAGAAATCCGGGCTCAAGAATGGAGGCAAGCTGCGGATGAGTTTGGAGGTCTTGGGCAGATGGTTGTCGAGAGCTTCGAGGAGACGTGAGGCCTGCCAGAAGAACATGCCGGCGTTCCAATAATAGTTGCCGGACTTGAGAAATTTCTTTGCTGTGGGGAGGTCGGGTTTTTCACAGAAGCGGGTGATGGGGACAGTGTCGAGGCTGCCGAAAGGGGTCTTCTTGGGGAACTCGATGTAGCCGTAGCCGGTTTCGGGGTAGCGAGGCTTGATGCCGAGAACGACCATCTCGCCCTGAGAGGCGGCGCGGAAGGCTGGGCGTACAGCACGCAAGTAGATCGCAGGCCTTGAGATGATGTGATCGGCCGGGAAGATACCGAGGACGGCGCCAGGGTCGAGGGACTGGAGCATGTGGCAGGCAAGGCCAATTGCGGGAGCGGTGTTGCGCTGTGCGGGCTCGGCGAGGATCTGGCGCTTGGGCACTTCAGGGAGCTGGCGGGAGATTTCGTCCTTGAGGAATTCGCTGGTGAGGATCCAGATGCGCTCAGGCGGCAGGAGGGGCCGGAGACGGTCTACCGTTTGCTGGATGAGGCTACGTTCGCCAAAGAAGTTGAGGACCTGCTTGGCTTTGGCCTTGCGGCTGCGGGGCCAGAAACGGGTGCCACGGCCGCCGGCGAGGATGAGGCCGTAATAGTTGGTGCGCGAGGTGGTGTTTACCATGTGCTTTGCTACTGGAGTGGATAACCGCGGACGAGTTGGAAGGTGCGCTTCCAGCGGGTCTTGGAGAAGAAGTTTAGGGCGAGATCCTGGAGGTGTTCCGGGTTGATGGGGCTGCCGGCCAGGCGGTCTGTCGAGGATTCGTAGGACCAGTAAATGATCAAAGGCTTACCGATGATGTTTTCGCGCGGGACAAAGCCCCAGTAACGACTGTCGAGAGAAGAATCGCGATTGTCGCCCATGGCGAAGATGCAGTTATCGGGAACGATGACTTCGCCGTTCTTGACGTGCTTGTTGAGCATCTCTTCTGCGCCTGGGTAGACTCGCATGTTGGGCTCAGAGGGGAAGTTGTCGCGGTAGGAATCGAAGTAGTCGGTCTTGTGGAATTTGTAGGGTTCCTGGACTGGCTTGCCGTTGAGTATGAGCTGCTTGTTTTCGACCTTGATACGGTCTCCAGCGACGCCGATGGCGCGCTTGACGAAGGTCTGCTTGATGTCTTCGGGGTAGCGGAAGACGATGATGTCGCCGCGTTTGACGTCCTGGTAGGGGAGGAGGTATTTGGAGACGGGGCCTTTGGGGGAATAAGCAAGTTTGTCGACCAGGAGGTGATCGCCGATGAGGAGGGTGTCTTCCATCGAGCCGGTGGGGATGACAAATGCCTGGACCAGTGATGTGGTGGCGAAGAGGAGGAGCAGGACGGTGACCGTCCATTCGGCGATGGTGCCGCGCTGGGTTTCGGCCAGGGAAAGCCGGGCCGCGTTCCAGCGCTCGAAAGCGCTCTTGTTGGATGGGGGCGTAGTGGATGTGCTCACAGGATCTTGCTCTCTAGTCATTATCGTGGATTGAGGGTGGGTGTTGTCCGGAGTCCAGTTCGGTGGTGCCGGAGAAGCGACGGAGGTGGAAGGCCTCTGCGACGCTGAAATAGATGTTGATCAGGCCGAAACCACTGATGGCACCCCGGAAATAGGGGTTGAGCCAGAAGATGCCCCATTCGGGACTCAGGTTAGCGAGCATGTTGGGCTTCCAATAATCGCTCCAGGGGAAGAAGAGCAAGAAGAGGCCGATCTCGAAGCAGAGGACGACGTAGAGGACACCGGAGAGTTTGTGATACCAGCGGTATTCAGTCATTTGGTGCCTGTTTTGGGGATATGAGTCCTGCGGGCTTCGATAACAGCGCGGACGGGCGCGAATTCGCTGCGGTGCTGCGGCGTGGCCCCATACCTTTGTAACGCTGCCAGGTGGTCTCGTGTTCCATAGCCTTTGTTGCTATTGAGATTGTATCCGGGGTAGCGGGCGTGGAATTCATTGAGGAGACGGTCGCGATCGACCTTGGCAAGGATGGAAGCGGCAGCGATCGAACGGGAAATTGCATCGCCATGGATGATCGATTGCTGCGGAATGGGGGAGTGGATTTGGATGGCGTCGATGAGGAGGTAATCGGGTTGGGGGTCGAGCGCCTGAACGGCACGAAGCATGGCGAGGCGGCTGGCTTCGAGGATGTTGATCTTGCGAATCTCTTCGACGCTAGCGTAGGCGACAGCCCATGCGAGTGCTTCGCCTTTAATTTGATCGGCGAGGCGGGAGCGTTCGGCTGGGGGGACGATTTTAGAATCGCGGAGACCTTTGATTTTACAGGGGTGAGGAAGAATTACAGCGGCAGCGGTGACTGGCCCAAACAGACAGCCCCGGCCGGCTTCATCGATGCCGGCCGGAGCTGAATATCCGAGAGCCCGCAAGCGGGCTTCATATTTGAGTGAGCAGACCAATGGCGCTGCCTTTAGAGAACTAGGTGCGCTCTTTGAGACGCGCAGCCTTGCCCTTGAGACCGCGGAGATAGTACAGCTTGGCGCGGCGGACGCGGCCCGTGCGAACGATGTCGATATGGTCGACAACGGGGGCGTTGATGGGGAAGATACGTTCGATGCCAGTGCCGAAGCTCATCTTGCGGACGGTGATGTTTTCGCCCATGCCAGTGTTCTTCTTGGCGATGAGAACACCTTCAAATATCTGGGTGCGCTCTTTTTCGCCTTCGCGGATGCGGACATGAACCTTGATGGTGTCGCCGATGCGGAAAGCGGGGTGATCGGTGCGCTTGTAAGTGTTGTAGACCTTGGCTAGAGCCGGATGATTCATAGGATTAACCTCTTTCGTGAGTCCCGCCGGTGAGGTCGGGACGATTCTTTAGGCGTTTGGCGAGGGCTTGGGCCGCGCGCCAGCGCTTGATTTCAGCATGGTTGCCCCCGAGTAACACATCGGGTACCTGCCAGCCGTTGAAGTCCGCCGGTCTTGTGTAATGCGGACAATCCAGCAAGGGGACGCCATTCTCGTCAGATTCAGAGAACGACTCAAATTGCGAGGATGCAGCGTTGCCCAGTACACCGGGAACGAGCCTCGCGACCGCGTCGACCACGATGGCAGCTGGGAGTTCTCCGCCCGACAACACGTAGTCGCCGATCGACAATTCGTCATCCACCAGATGGTCGGTTATCCGCTCATCTACGCCTTCGTACCGGCCGCAGAGGAGCAGAACCTGGTCATACTGCAATGTCGAGCGGGCATCGGCTTGTTGAAAGCGTTTGCCTTGGGCGGAGAGCAGAATGACTCGGGTATTGCCATTGTTGCCTTCTTCGTTTGACTCGAATCGTTGAGGCAGGATCGACCGGATGGCCTGGTAGACAGGTTCAACTTTGAGCACCATGCCTTCGCCGCCCCCAAAGGGACGATCGTCGACGGTGGAGTGACGGTCTGAGGTCCAATCGCGAAGATTGTGAACCCGGATGTCGATCAAGCCTGCTTCCACGGCCTTCGGGACCACGCCGTTTTTGAGCGGGCCTTCGAAGAAGGTAGGAAAAATCGTAAGGATGTGAAAGATCATTGGCTGTTGACTTCGAGGAGACCCTCGGGGAGGTCAGCGACCAGCCGTTTATTGGGGAGATCCATGGACGGAAAGAAGTTCGGGACATAAGGAATAAGAGCGCTGTTGGTGTCTAGCTGAAGCCAGACCTGAGCGCCTTCTTCGAAGATGTCCTGAACGGTACCGAGCAGGGAGTCCTTTTTGTCAAAAACCTGGCAACCGATGAGGTCGCTCAAAAACACTTCGCCCTCTTTGGGCTGACGGCGGGCAGCGAGAGGAATGCAAAGGTCGATGCCCCGAAGGGCGTTGGCCTGGTCGATAGAATCGACACCGGCAAACTTGACCACTGCCTTCTCGACATGCA
>JBKJUN010000805.1:0-3526 GCA_046590555.1 Bryobacter sp.
ATCAGCGCCGTCATCGCATTGCGATGATGATCGCGCCCTCGGCTCAGATTCAGTTCGCCCGGAGTTCGGCCAAATTCACCCATCGCAATAATCAGCGTGCTGTCCAGATCTCCAGAGGCGCGCAAATCGTCAATCAATGCTCCCAGTGCCGCGTCAAGCTGTCCGCCCACCTGATAGAGGCTGCCTGGATATCCCCGGTCATACATGCTGAAATGCATGTCCCAGCCCCCATGCATGATCTGTATGTAGTGGACCCCTTCCTTGGCGCGCACCGCATTGCGGGCCACCAGGCAGGCGTTGCCAATCGCCGAACTTCCATAGCGGGTCGACTCGTCCGCCGTAAACTGAAAAGTCTTGGTCACCGAGGGCGAATACATCAATTGACGGGCCGACTCGGTAAAAGCAGCGTGATCCGCCATGCGCTGGCTCAGAGGATCGCGACGCAGCCCGGCATCGAGGCTCGCTAGGAGTTTGTATTTCTCTTCAAAGCGATTTCTGCTCGAGGTTCCATAGTAGTTGTGCTCCAGCGTCGACAACCCGCCCGCCGACGGCGAAACCGCAAACGGCTCCAGCACCCCTCCCAGAAACTTTGCCCCTTGCATCGATCCCGAATTGAGCGCCAGAAAAGGGGGCATTGCCCCCGTCTTACCGCGCTCATGACAAATCACCGCGCCGATATGAGGCGATTCCGCCTGGAATGCCGGGTTCATCGGATGGGCCGTCTGCAAGTAAAAGGCGCCGCGCTCATGAGCCAATTCCCAGCTATTGAGCGAATTCACAAAGAGCAAATCCTTGCCCAGATTACTCAGCTTCGGGTACACAGTTCGGGAAATCGCCATGTCGCGGCCAAGTTGCACAATGTTGATGTCCTCCGGGTACCACGGACCATCCTTCGGGTTGAAGGTGTCAAGCTGGCTTGGTGCACCCGCCAACTGGATAAAGATGCACCGCTGGGCCGTCCCCCGCGTATCAGCCTTCAACGCCTGATCGGCACCGTCACCACGCTGCGTGGCACCAAGAAACGCACCAGCCCCTACTGCCGAAAATAGAAAGCGCCGCCTCGATTGACCGTGATCAAGCCCTCCACACTCACTCCCGATTCCTGCCATTGATTCTCCTTCTCGCATTGCGCTATTCCTCGGGCCTAGTAGTTAAACAAAAAGTCGAGCTTGTTCAGCAAAGCCCATTGCAGATCGGTCAGCCATTGGTCGCGCGTCCCCTTGCGCTGGGCCTTCACTATCCCCACTTCTTCGCCTGTTGCCGGGCGCGAAAGTGTTGCGCGAAACAGAAGCTGAATCGCATCGTCATCAGGCATGCGCGAGCTCAGAATCTCGGTCACCCGGTTTGGCCGGCCTCCGTCTCGATTCGGAAACGTTCGAAAGTTCACCGTGTTGTCGTTCATGAGATAGAGACTCTGCAGCACCGTGCTGCCGGTCGTTTGCGGGTTGTCCCAATAATCACCCCGGCCAAACTGGCTTAGGAAATTCCTCACACTAAAGTTCTCACGTGGCTCGGTTGGGTCCAGCAACTTGGCTGCAAACATAACCGGTTCATCCACGCCAAAGTTGTACATAGGTGTTGGGGTCAGGGTCGCAGCAGAAACCGCATCGAAGATCTCTTCACTCCCCAGCCTTCTGACAATATGACGAGCGAAGTAGCGTTCATACTCAGGCCGCCATGTCCCCTCATAACGGCTCGACAACTGGTAAGACTTTGATTGCGCCATCAGCCTCAGCATTGTCTTGATCGAATAGTTGGACTTGATGAATTCTGCTGCCAGCGCTTCCAGCAGTTCCGGGTTGCTGGGCTGCAGCATGAACGGGGCACGCGGTGGGTTCTTCGGATCAATTCGGTCCATGTCCCAGTTGTCGGGCGGATCAACGATTCCCTGCGTGAACAGTGCCGCCCAAAGGTAGTTCACTGTAGCTCGGGCGAACTGCCGGTCTTCCGTGACAATTCGGCCGAATTCTTTCCTCCACTCGCCAGTCTTGGGTAAAGCTCCACCAAGGATGAACCTTGGCTCATAGGGCCCACCGTATCGAAGAGGCCGCGGGCCTGGGTTGGAGTTGCTCAAGATCGAGTTGTATCCACCCGAGCTGCGGTCCACCGCAAGCAGGCTGAACTGCCTGTTGAAACTGTCGAGCGTGATAAACCTCATCTCCATACGCGAAAAGAAAGCCGACATCCGCCAGAAGTCTGTCCGGCGTTGCCGTGTCAGAAAGAGGTTGATCTCTTCGAGGTGTCGGCGGCCGTCGTGGCAGGAGATGCACTCTGTCTTGAAGCCAAGAAATCGCACGGTCGTGCGATCTGTAAGCGTGTCGTAGGTGTCCTGAATCGGGTCGCCGTTCTGGTAGCCACGAGCAAAATAGTTTATTGGCCCATATTCATGCCCCGTGCCTTCTGCGGAAATGATCTCGCGGGCGACTTGGCTGTAGGGTCGATCCCTGACGATAAAGTCCCGCAAGAATTCATTGAAGCGATTTCGGCCCTCAGGGGAAATGAATTGGTAGTACTTCGAGGTCACCTGAAACAGGTCCCGGTAGTAGAGACTCCAGCGGTCCACGTAAGCGTCCGAAGCCAGCAGTTCTTCAATAAGGTCGTTGCGCTTGTTCGGGTTGTCGTTTTTAAGAAATGCCTCAACACGCTCAGGCGTCGGAATTCTCCCGTTAAGATCCAGCGAAACCCGTCGCAAAAATTCAGCATCGCTGCTATCCGGCGCTGGCACCACACCATCGGCAGCCATCTTGGAACTGATGAAGGTATCGATGAAATTGTTGACGTCGAGTGTTTTTGAGCTCGTCAGAGCCTTGTGCGGCTTGGCTGCATAAAGCCGAAACGCCTGATCGCGCGCCTGGCTTGCCAGCCACTCCTGCCTCAAACTGGGCGAGTAGGCACCACAATACGGGTCGGCGGCATGGAGTACCAACACCCAAAAGAAGCCGAGTACAGCAATGCTAATCCGCATAGTTTGACCACGATTATAGTTATCGCCCCATTATTTGTCTATATGCTTATGTCGTCCGCTCTCGATAATTAAATGCGGTGAAAGCCGCGCAAAATATCGCGTGTCGAATAGCGCAGTGCAATCGGCCGACCGTGCGGGCAGGCCATTGGATACTCACACTTGGCTAGCTCCGCAAGCAGGTATTCCATCTTCTGCTGATCGAGTGGCGTGTTGATTTTGATCGCCGCCTGGCAGGAAATACTAGCCGCAATATTCCGCCGCAAGTCCTCGACAGACGACTTCCGCAACTCCGTCTCAGAGATATCAAGAATCTCGAAAATCACCTTCTCGATGTCCGCCGGCCCAAGTCCTGCAGGCGCTGCCTGAATCGCCACCGTACGATTTCCGAACGGCTCGGTCTCAAATCCTGCCCGGGCAAGTTCATCGGCAATGCGCGCATATTCCAGTTGCTGCCCCACCGTCAACTCCATCACCATCGGCATCAAGAGCCGCTGCTGCTGCGCCTCGCGCTTGGCAAAACGCCGCAATACCTGCTCAAACAGAATCCGCTCATGCGCCACA
>JBKJUN010000921.1:0-4254 GCA_046590555.1 Bryobacter sp.
CTCCACCAAAGGCATGCGTGAATTCGTCCTCTACACCTCAAACGAAACTGCAGCGCTAGCCAAAGCGAAAGCTCTCTCAAGGTCCATCCAGCACCACCAGCTCCAATTCGTCATCAACGACGATCCGGAATGGAACGTCTACAAGAACCTCTTCTCCAAGAAATAGCCTCACTGTCTTATTGGGCTACTCAAAGGGCAACAATCATCTATAAAATTCCAAAGCCATAGCAGCAATCAAGCAGGCAATGTACCCACCAAACACAGCATAGTAAAAGCGATGCCAAGCAAGAGCAAAGCCGATCTCTCCCGCATCACAGTGTTATCCGGCCAACGTTCCGCCCAGCCCTGCATTGGCAACCTCCGCATCACCGTGTGGGACGTCCGCGCCATGCTCGCCTCTGGCATGGCCGAGCCTGAAATCCTCGACGACCACCCCTACCTGGAGCAAGCCGACTTCCCTGCAATTTACGCATACGCCTCCCAAGTGAGTCAGCACTAGTCCTTCCCTCCTCGCCCTCCAATCGTAGTAGGCTTACCAGAGACACTATGAAAACTCTAATCCTCACTCTAGCCGCCCTCCCCCTCCTCGCCCAGCAACCAGCCGCGCAGAAAGCCCCGCCCCCGCCGATGTCCTTTTTCATCACCAGCGTCGGCTCGGGCGACGGAGCCAACATTGGCGGCCTCGCCGGCGCAGACGCCCACTGCCAAAAGCTAGCCACCGCCGCCGGCTCCACCAACAAAACCTGGAAAGCCTATCTCTCCACCCAAGCCGCTGACGGCAAGCCCGCCATCAACGCAAGAGACCGCATCGGCACCGGCCCCTGGGCCAACGCCAAAGGCGCTGTCATCGGCCGTGACCTCGCCCACCTCCACGGCGACACAATTGAACTCGCCCTCCTCGGCAACATGATCACCAAGAACAACGCCATCACCGAAAAAGGCGAACCAGTCAACGGCGTAGGCACTCAGCCCAACACTCACGACATCCTCACCGGTACCCAACCCAACGGCACCGCCTACACCGACTCCGCCGACCACACCTGCAAAAACTGGACCGCCAACGGTGAAGGCAGCGCCCAGGTAGGCCACCACGATCGCAACGGCGGCGGCATCTCCTGGAACTCCACACACCCCTCCAGAGGCTGCAGCCAGGCCAACCTAGTCGCCACTGGCGGCGCAGGCCTCTTCTACTGCTTCGCCTCCGGCAAGTAATTCCCCACTCAATGCCATTGCGTCATGCCATTTGCCCTAAACTAATGGCATGACGCTTAAGATTGACAAGGCTGGAAGAGTTGTCCTTCCCAAACCGCTTCGTGATCGTCTCGGCATCGACCACAATAGCGACCTCGAAGTGATCGAAACTACTGACGGGGTACTCCTCAAGAATCTTTCTCTAAAACCCTCTCTCATTCGCGAAAACGGATTCTTGGTTCACACCGGCGCACTACCCTCTTCGTACGACTGGAATCGGCTCATCGAAGAAGAGCGAATTGAACAAGACAAGCGCAATCTAGGCCTGTGAACATCTACTTCGATACTTCAATCTTCATTGCAGCGGCGGTGATCCTTCATCCGCATCACACTCACGCCAAAGACCTGATTCAATCCCTTAACAAATCAAAACGCAACGGCTTCACCTCTACGCATACCCTTGCAGAATTCTATTCTGTACTCACCAGAGCACCATTCCGTCCCACAATCTTTCCAGCCGAAGCATCACAAATCATCGACTTGCTCTTCAACGATTCAATTGGCCTTGTTTCGTTGACAGCAAGAGAAGCTTGAGCGGCGATTAAAGACAGCGCAGCCAAAGGGCTCACAGGGGGAAAGATTCACGACGCGCTTCATCTCACCTGCGCAGCCAAGGCCTCTTGTGATCGCATCTACACCTTGAACATCCGCGATTTCCGGCTCATAGCGGATGAATCCAACCGCCACCGCATCCTCTCCCCTCTATCCTAAAGAGGTGCTCCGCCTCCTCCACACCGCAGACTGGCATCTCGGCCAAACCCTCCGGGGCTACTCTCGCGACGAAGAACAAGCCACCGCTCTAACCTCCCTAATCCAAGAAGTAAAAACCCACCAACCCCACGCCCTCATAGTCGTCGGCGACATCTTCGATTCCCCAAATCCCTCAGCCCAGGCCCAGCACCTCCTCTACAAAACCCTCGTCGCCCTCCACACCGCCAGCCCCACCACAACAATCATCCTCACCGCCGGCAACCACGACGCCGCCACTCGTCTCGAATCCCCCCGAGACCTCCTCTCCGCCTTCAACGTCCACGTAGTCGGCAACATCCGACGCCACCAAAATCAAACCCTAAGCGAGCACCACCTAATCCCCATAACGGCCAACAACCAGACGCTCGCCCACGTCCTCGCCATCTCCTACCCCACCGCCGCCTGCCTCCCCGCAGCGCCCACTTTAATCGATTCCGTAAAGACTCTCTACGCCGACTTGGTCGAGCAAACAAAGCCCCAATGGCAAGGCCTCCCCCTCATCCTCACCGGTCACCTCCACGTCTCCGGCGCACAAACCAGCGAAGGCGCAGAACGCAACATCCTCATCGGCGGCGAGAACGCCTTCCCCGCCAACCACTTCCCACCAGAAGCCACCTACATCGCTCTAGGCCACCTCCACAAGCCCCAGCGCATCGGCGCAGACCACATCCGCTACAGCGGTGCCCTCATCCCCCTCAGCGCCAGCGAGATCGACTACAAACACGGCATCACCCTCATCGAGATCGACAACCAAATCGTCACAACACAACACATAGAAATCCCCCGTCCCCTGCCCTTCCATCGCCTCCCATACAAAAACTACGCAACCTTCGATGAGATCCCAAAACTAATCAGCGATCTCAAGCTCACCAAAGACAACCCACCAAACCAGCGCCCCTTCGCGCAAATCCGTCTCAGCCGCAAAGCCCTCCCCGCCACCTTCCGAGAAGACCTGGCGCAACTAGCCGACAACGCCGGCCTCCGCCTCGTAGACACCCGCATAGAAGACACCGAAACAACTCAAACCGCAACAGCCATCCCCACAAGCTCTATAGCCGATCACGACCCTACCCACTTCTTCCATATCGCCTTTGAGCGAACCCACAACCAGCCTCCCACGGCAGCCCATCTAGCCGTCTTCGCCCAGGCTCAAGAGGAAGCCCAACAGCAATGAAAATCCTCGCCCTCCGCGGAGAAAACCTCGCCAGCCTCGCCGGCAAATTCGAACTCCGATTCGATCAAGGTCCACTCTCCAGCTCCGGCCTCTTCGCCATCACCGGAGAAACCGGAGCCGGCAAATCCACCCTCCTCGACGCCCTCTCGCTAGCCCTCTACGGCGAATACCCACGCCTCGATTTCTCCAGCAACGAAAAAGCCCCAGACTCCAGCGGCGAAGTCATCCAGGCCAACGACTCAAGAAACATCCTCCGTCGTGGAGCCGGTTTCGCCTCGGCAGAAGTCGACTTCGAAGGCCGCGACGGCATCACCTACACAGCCCGTTGGGAACTCCGCCGCGCCAAAGAAAAATCTACAGGTAAGCTCCAGGCCGCAAAACGAAGCCTCACCTCAGACCAAACCATAGCCAGCAGCAAGACAGAAGTCCTCGAACAGGTCGTACACCTCACTGGCCTAACCTTCGATCAATTCCGCCGCACCAGTCTCCTTGCCCAGGGCCAATTCGACGCCTTCCTCACCGCAAGAGAAAACGACCGCGCCGAACTCCTCGAGCGCATCACCGGCTCGGAGATCTACACCCGCATCTCCACCAAAGTCTTCGAAGGCACTCGCCTCAAAAAGCAAGCGCTAGACACCCTCGAAGCGCAACTCCCCCAGCTCGTCTGTCTAAGCCAAGAAGAGCGCCACGATATCGAGGAGCAAATCAAAGCACTAACAGACAAAGCAAATCATATCGGCGCAACTCTAAAGCTCTGGCAGCAACTGGAGCAAGCCACAAACGAAGAGACCCGTGCCATAGCGAACTTCAAAGTCGCTCAACAAGACCGTGAACAAAAACATGCCACGCTAGAGGCCAGCACCGAAAACCACAACAAAGCCGAAGCTGCAAAAAACGAAATCGACAGCCTCATTGCCACCTTCACCCCCCTCTGGCAACAAGCCGAAGCCCTCGACACAACGATCCAAACTACAACACGCCAGCAAGCCGAAGCAACCAATCTGCAAGCACAGCGTAACCAGCACCAGGCCACCCAGGCCAAAACCAAAGACACTTTAACGGAACGAAAAGCAGACCTC
>JBKJUN010000999.1:0-4014 GCA_046590555.1 Bryobacter sp.
CGGCCTTCAGCGAAATCCCGGCGTAATTGATAGGCAACTCCTCAAGCTTCGCTACCCTGTACTGCGCCAGCAGCTTCTTCTTTAACCCGTCCTCGTCAAAGCCCTTCTTCAACTCCGCATCCATCCGCTGCGAAAACGCAAAGCTTGAAGGCGTGCGATACACCGTCCGCGACAAATCGCTAAACAACCGCGGCGCCGCAAGCCCGTTAAAGATCCAGAAACCCAACAAACAAACCAGCGCCAACCGCGCCGATTTAGCCAGCGCCGAAACCGTCAGCGAGATTCCAATGAAGGCGACAAAGTAAAGCAGGTAACTCAACGTCATCCAACACAGGCGAGGCAGGTTCGCAACAAATGACCCCGTATCGCTTGCCAGCACCAGAGCCGCCGATCCCACAATCGCCGCCGGAACTAACAACATCCCGAGCCCACCGGCAATCCCGAGCGCCTTCCCCATCGCCAGCGTCGGTCGAGGCACACCCATCGATAGCAACAACCGCAACGTCCCCTGCTCCCGCTCCCCGGCAAATGCCGAAAAGCTCATCAAAATCACCAGCAGCGGAATCAGCAACTGCAACACACTCGATGCCGTCAGATCTCCAAACCTGGCAAGCGTATTCGCATCCCGGGCCGGCTTGTACTTAAACTCATTCTGCTTGTGCGCCTCAAGCCACACAGCGACACCCGTATAGTTATCCGCCCCCCGGTCCAACAGCGACAACGGGCTCTTCGGCTTAAACGCATACACCCCGTAATGCGCCGCCGAGTGAGGGTTCTTCTTCCCCTGCGTCAGCCATTGATCGCGAGTCTCCGCGCGGGCCTGCTCATGCTGACGATTGATGCTGACATACTGCTGCCAGCCAATCCCGAGCGACACACACAGCAGCGTCATCACAATCGCTGCCGCAATCTGAAAGCGCCCATCCTGACGCATCTCCAGCCTTTCTTTTTTGGCAATATGTAGAATCATGATGCTCTCCTAGTCGTGCATGTGCTCGAGATAAATCCGCTCAAGATCGGCGTGTCCAAACTCATCTGTATTTAAGACCTGCTTCAGTGTCCCCTGCCGCATGATCCCCACCCGCGACCCATCTTCCTTGGCCCGGAACAAATCATGTGTCGCCATCAAAATCGCCGTCCCCTGTCCGGCCAACTTCCGGATCAACTGCGAAAACTCATTCGACGCCTTCGGGTCCAGCCCCGACGTAGGCTCGTCCAGCAACAGCGCTTTCGCCTGCTTTGCCATCGCAATCGCGATCACGATTTTCTGCCGCATCCCTTTCGAATAAGTCGACACCCGCCGCGCCTCAGCTCCTGCCGGCAAATCCACTTCGTTCAAATACCCCAGCAACTTCCCACGATCCACCTCAGCGCCATTGGCCAGCGTCGCAAAGTAATCGAGATTCTCAAACCCCGTCAGGTTCCGGTACAAGCTCACCTGCTCAGGGATATAGGCAATATGTTTTTTCGTCTCCAGCGGATGGGCCACCACATCGAGACCGTTGATCAGAGCCCGCCCCCCGGTCGGCTCAATGAAATTTAAAAACAAATTAATCGTGGTCGTCTTGCCGGCCCCGTTCGCCCCAAGCAGGCAAAAAATCTCCCCCGGCTTCACTTCCAGGTTCAAAGGCTGCAACGCCGTCTGTGCACCATAACTTTTTGCTAGGTCAATCGCTTGAAGCATGCCAATTATCTTAGCCCTGAAACACCATTAGGCTATCCACATTCCTGCCAACGGGCATTTTTATCCGTCAAACGGACCTCATATGTCTTTTAAGCCAAATGGGCTATAGGCGGGAAGCTCTTTCGTAGTTATACTGCTAGTACTTTAGTTTCCTTCGTACCAATCATGAACTTTCGTTATACATTCGCAATACTCTTCGTGGTCCTGAGCCTCGCCCCAAAAGCCAGCGCAATCGTCATTACCTCAGGGAATCTGAACGATTTCCTCTCCACTCAAACAGGAGTTGGCACTTCAAACGTCTCCAACTCCCTATGCAGCGGATCCCTCCTCAGCAGCGGATTGCACTTTCTCACCGCCGCCCACTGCGTTCTCGACAGCAACACCGGCCTGCTTGGCGCCTCAGCCACAGTCTCCTTCACCAATTCTCTGGGCACCACTTTTAACTACTCCTCCGGCTCAATCGTCGCCAATCAGACCTTTGCGAGCACCTACGACAGTATCAATAAGACTTGGGCGTTCACTTCCGGCTTTGATCTGGCAATCATTGCTCTGACTGCGATTGTGGACACAAGTATTGATCGTCTCAGCCTCTACACAGGATCTGGTGAGCTGGGCAGTGTGGGCACAGTCATCGGTTATGGCCGCAGCGGTATTGGTGCCACAGGCAGCGTCGAGGGTACTTTCGGTACCAGACGTGAGGGCGAGAACGAAATCAACCTCATCTCCAACGGACGGATTCTGTTTTACGATTTCGACAATGGCTTGGCCGCCCAGAATGCCATTGCTGGCAGCAGTCTGGGCAGAGGCGCTCGCGAGGTTGGAATTGCCCCAGGTGATTCCGGCGGCCCCACTCTCATCGGTGGTCAAATTGCCGGTATCCACTCCTTCATTACCTGCTCCGGCGCAGGCAGTACCACTTGCTTTTCACCTCCGGATATCGACACCACCCTCAACAGTTCTTTCGGGGAACGCTTCGCAGACACCCGCGTTTCCAGCTACATCACCTGGATCAACAACACCGTCAACGATACTACGATTCCTGAGCCTGCAACCTACGTGACAGGCCTACTAGGCTTGATTATTTGCCTCGCGAAAGCTCGTAAAACTCGTACCGGATCGCCCAGCTAAACGTTTCGCCCGGCACAATCTTCATCGATACATAAGGCTCTGGCGACAGCACGCTCCGAATCGACCAGAAGATTACCTTCGATAGGGGCTTGTCCCCGGTAACACGAACTCCAGCACCAGTCTTCCGGTTCTCAACCCGAAACTCATAGTCCTTGGCCTCCCCGCCAAAGCCCGTAAACTCGCTCATCACCGTCTGTCCGCTCTGCAACTCATTCCGGTAAATCAGACGTGTCCCCTCCATACCCGCATTCGGCGCAAGCGCACTCTTCGCCCTGGCTTCAAACCCAAACTGAACACTGAGATTCGGGCCCGTCGGCTCCCCATCGAGCACAAAGAAATTGTGGTTGTAGGTCGAGGTCTCAATCACCTTCTTGCCCGTATTCTTCAACCGGTGTTCGATCCACATCTCAGCCTTGCCCGGCACCATCCGCACTGTCTTCTCATAGCGGTACGAATAACCACTAGAGGCATCTTTCAGTTCCTGGCGAAACGCAATCCGGTCCTTCTTCTGCGACACACTCCACTTGCCCGAATCCACAAGCTTGTAGCGCCCAAACCGCTCAAATTTCGCATCCGTTTCCTTGCGCATCGCCCCAATCCCAATCCGAACAAAATTTCCACCCACCTTCGCCTCGCCATACCCAAGCGCCTCTTCTCCGCTCAGAAATTCCTCCACCGGTCCCGTAATCGCGTCATGATGCAGCGGGTCATGGTTCCCGTACCAGACCCCAAAATAGGAATGCTTCTGAAACTCCAGGCTCTTCACCACCCCAGACCAGTCAAACCTCGAACCCCGATAAGACCCATTCACCGCATCCGGCAAATGAAAAACCGCCTTCAAGATCCCGTTATCTAAAATCGCCTCAGGCGCATCCGCCGCCATCAATCCAAGGCTCAAACTCAGTCCAACAAGAAATCTCTTCATTGCGAGTTCAAAGTATCATACCTGTCACCAACCGCATCACCCAGACACTAGCCACACCTGCCGCAGACCGCCAGTTGTGGTGCAACTGATGCAGTCCCAAAAACACCAATACCCCGCCAGCAAATACGTAGCTGCCTCTCATCAAAGCCGGATCCACCAACGCTGCCCCTCCAAATCCCACCACCGTCGCCAGTTGTAAGCCCACCACCTGCCAGCCCACCCATTTCGATCTCGGCTGAAATCGTCTCAACACCGCTGCCGTAGCCACACCCTCAGG
>JBKJUN010000972.1:0-3203 GCA_046590555.1 Bryobacter sp.
CTCGAACGTCGGCGGCTGGTCCGGCCTCGTTACACAACTGGAAAGAGTCGCAGTCAGCAAAGGCTACGTCGCCGGTGCTTACACCCATGCCTGGACTCAAATGTCTAACCCCTCCGCCAACCCCATGGGCATCGAATGGTTCGGCATGGCCATGGGCCTCGGCTTCGTTCTCAGCTTCGGTTACTGGTGTACAGACTTCCTCGTCGTCCAGCGCGCCATGGCCGCCGATTCCATGCTCGCTGCCCGCAAAACACCACTCATCGCCGCCATCCCCAAGATGTTCTTCCCTGCCCTGGTCATCCTCCCTGGCATGATCGCTCTCGCGATTTCATCACAGGCCAACGGCGTCTTCCACCTCCCCGTCAAACCCGACGGCAGCCTGAACTACGACATGACCATCCCCCTCATGCTCCAGGCCTTCTTTCCCGCCGGCATGCTCGGACTCGGCCTCACGGCGCTCATGGCTAGCTTCATGTCCGGCATGGCCGGCAACGTTACAGCTTTTAACACCGTCTGGACTTACGACATCTACCAGGCCTACCTCAAACCCAATCAGTCCGACTCCCATTACCTCACCGTCGGCCGCCTCGCCACCGTCTTTGGCATCGCCGCCTCTTGGGCCGCCGCCTACGCTGCCGTGAAGTTCAACAACATCATGGACCTCCTCCAGCTTATCTTCGCCTTCGTCAACGCCCCACTCTTCGCAACTTTTCTCCTCGGAATGTTTTGGGCCCGCGCCTCCGCCAACGGCGCTTTCTTCGGCCTCCTCTCCGGCACCATCGCCGCCAGCCTCCACCACGGCCTCTCATTACCGATGGGCTCCCAACCCGGCCTGAAAGGTGCTTGGCTAGCCACCCAGGCCATCTACCCCAGCGAAATGGCTCAAAACTTCTGGACCGCCATCTGGGCCTTCACCACCTGCTTCCTCGTCACCGTCGCTGTCAGCCTGGTAACCAAACCCAAACCCGCCGCTGAACTCACCGGTCTCGTCTACGCTTATACAGAAATGCCCAAAGATCCGCCCAATCTACCCTGGTATCAGAAGCCCGCCACCCTCGGCGCGCTCATCCTCATCGCAGTCACCCTGCTCAACATTCTCTTCTGGTAACACCCATGGACCTCAGACTCATCATCGGCCGCCTCCTCCTCGCCATCGGCTTACTCCTCGTCGCCGCCGCATGGCTCGCCCCCACAACCATACGAACCCAACTCTACGGAACCAACCTCAACCTCGCCTGGGGCATCGTCCTCATCGCCTCCGGTTCCCTCTTCATCTTCACTGCCCGCAAATCATGAAATTCCGCGCCCCCGGCCGTGTCAACCTCATCGGTGAACACACCGATTACAATGACGGCTACGTCCTCCCGGTAGCGATCGAGATGCAAACCATCGCCTCGGCCACCCCTGCCCCCGCGATGCAATTCACCTCCACCAGCAACCCGCCCCCCGGCTGGCAAAGCTATGTCCTGGGCGTTGAAAAACAACTCCGCCGCCGCGCCGTCCCGATCCCTAACCTCGCTATCGAATTCTCCTCCACCCTGCCCCTCGGCGCAGGCCTCTCCACTTCCGCCGCCCTCGAAGTATCCGCTGCGCTCGCCTTCATCGCCGCCGCCGGCTTCGAGCTACCCTCGATGGAAGTAGCCAAGCTCTGCCAGCAAGCCGAAATCGAAACAGTAGGCCTAGCCTGCGGCATCATGGACCAGTTCATCTCCCTCCACGGCCGAGCCAACCACGCCATCCTCCTCGATTGCCGCAATCTAGCCTGGCGCCCAGTCCCTATCCCGGAAGGAATAACCCTGGTAATCGCCGACACCGGAGTCAAACACGCCCTGGCCTCCAGCGAATACAACACCCGCCGCAAAGAATGCGAAGCCGCCGCCGCAGCGCTGGGCGTAAAAAGTCTCCGCGATGCCAAGCAAGACGGAGGCCACAAGCGAGCCCGCCACATCATCAGCGAGAACGCCCGCGTCCTCGCCTTCGTAGAAGCCCTCGCAACAAACAACCGAAAAGCGCTAGGCGAACTCATGGCCGCCAGCCACGAAAGTCTACGCGCTGATTACGAAGTCTCCTGCCCGGAACTCGATCAGATGGTAGCCGCCGCCAACCAATGCCCCGGCCTGATCGGTGCCCGCATGACCGGAGGTGGCTTCGGTGGCTCAACGATCAATCTCGTCGAAACAAACGAAGCCAAAGCCTTCGCAACCAAACTGGCCGAACTCTACCCCGGCGCGACGATCCACATCACTAAGGCCGCCAATGGTGCTGGTCCGCAAAATCCATAAAGCCTTCCCAGTCCCATTTGGTGATGTCATGCTTGCCTAGCCGCAAATGATACGCCATCCGGCCATCAAAGTAACGCTCACCCGGCTTCAGCAGCTCCCGAGGCTTCATCCCCGCCGCCACCATCCCGCCAAACTCGCCTTCCGGGTCAGCCCAAAGGTCTTCGCTGGCGCTGGTCGTGTACATCAAGCGAGGCGCAACCGCCTGGATCACCCAATGCGAATCAAAAGGCAACGTCTCTTCCTTGCCGCTGTACTTCTTGAAATTCCCATCAAACCAGTGCGGAAAATTCTTGTTGAGATCTGCGGTCCGCTCGCCGCTCTTGCGACGGCTCACTGCCGCTCCGCCCTCGCCGCTGTCATTCGAAATCACCATGGCAAAACGCTCATCAACCGCCCCGGCCCACAACGCCGCCTTGCCGATCCGCGAGTGCCCATGCAAAGCCACGTGCTTCGAATCAACCTGAGGATCCTGCTCCAGATAATCCATCGCCCTGCTCATCCCCCAGGCCCAGGCCGCGATGCTCCCCCACTCATCCGCCTTCGGCTTACCGTATAAAGCATGGACGCCGTTTTCGAACCCATCATTAAAGTCCGGATCGAGATCTCCGTAGAAGACCACCGCCGTACCGTAACCCCGCGACACAACATACTCCGCCTCAAACCGCGAAGAGCAACTCGCCCGCTTCGCCGTCTCAAAGATCGCCGCATCCGCATTCACGCAACTATTACCTGCAAAGCTCATCCCCAAAAAGACCGGCACCTTCGCCGTAGTCTTCGGCAGGTACATCAGCAACTCCATCGTGCCGCGCTTCCCCGTCGGCCCTTCATACCAGATGGAAAGCTGCTTCCGAATCGCCGTCCCTCCCAGTGCATCCTCGCTTTTCTCCCGCAGCTCAAAGCCCTGCTTGGCCGGCTTCGCCG
>JBKJUN010000049.1:0-9664 GCA_046590555.1 Bryobacter sp.
AGAGACCGAGTACGGTGATGCCGAAGTGGCTTGTGAGGTTGCGGCCAACCTGCCCGGATGAGTTTGCCAGGTTGTTTGCAAGCAACATTCTTGCGGTTTCGATAGCACTGCAGGCGAGCACCAATGTGCGGCCTTCCAGCCTCTCGGTTTGGGCGGTGTCGCTTGTGTATTCGATGCCTGAGATGCGGTTGGCTTCGCGGCCCATCAGGATGCGGGTCATCATCGAGTTGGTAAAGACCTTGAGGTTGCCTGTCTTGAGGGCGAGGCGAATGGGTGTATTGGCTGAGGTGTATTTGGAATCGATGGGGCAACCGCCACAGTTGCCGCAGTATTGACAGATGGCGCGACCGGAGGAATGCCTGGTGGTAGTCATGGCCTTGCGGAGGGCGATGAAATCCATCGCACGGCCATTCTTCTTGAGCTGATTTACGCCACGGCGCAGAAGCGACTCACCGGCCCGCATGGGGACCGGGGCCAAATACTCGCCATCTGGAAGATTGGAGAGCCCATCTTTGTAGCCGTAAACACCCATGAAACGTTCTGCGCGTGAGTAGTAGGGGGCGACGTCTTTGTAGGTGATCGGCCACTTATTGAAATCGAGGGGGCCAAAGCGAAGGGTATGTCCGGCCCAGCAGAGGCTGCGGCCACCGAGAGCACGAACGAATCCGTGACCGGGGCGGTCGCCGACGGGGGTGAAATGGTCCTGTTCGCGATAATCCCAAGCTGAATCGAAACCACCGCTTTTGCCCTCTTTGAGGCGACGAGCGAGCAGATCCAGTGGCGGCAGATCGCGGCCATAGTCTTTGCGTGGGACGAGACGGCGGCCCGCCTCGACAAGCGCAACCTTCAGGCCTTGCGTCGCCAGAGAGTACGCGGCAATACCACCGCCGGGTCCGCTGCCAACAACAATCGCATCGTAAACCATGCCTGAATTCTACCCACATCACTGGATCGGTGGAAACCAATTGCCTTCGGAGATAATCAAATAGAAGAAGGAGACTTATGAAAAAAACTCTTGCCCTGATGGGGCTGGTTCTCACGAGCAGTATGTTTGCTCAAAGTAATGAAGAAAAACGGCTGAAGGCTGCCGGTGATGTATTGCACGAAATCATGGAGGTTCGTGAGAAAGCGATTCCGCAGGAATTACTCGACAAGAGTGAATGCGCCGTTATCATCCCGGGCATGAAGAAGGGGGCCTTTATTGTTGGTGGAAAGTACGGTAAGGGTTTCTTTACCTGCCGGAATATGAATGGCGATGGTTGGGGATCTCCCGCCAGCGTAATTGTTGAAGGCGGCAGCGTGGGCTTTCAAATTGGCGGCAGTGAGAATGATGTAATTCTGCTGGTGATGAACAAGAAGGGTGCCAACCGGCTCTTGAACAATCAGTTCAAGTTGGGTGGGGAGGCTAGCGTGGCTGCAGGACCTGTGGGACGGACTTCGAGTGCTCAGACCGATATCCTTTTAACGGCGGAAATTTTGAGCTATTCGAGAAGTCGCGGAGTTTTTGCGGGCCTTTCACTGGAAGGATCTACGTTGCGCCAGGATCTCGACGGCAACAAAGACCTTTATGGCAAGACGATGACAAACAAAGAGATCATTGAGAGCAATCCCAAGCCTCCGGCTGCTGCCAGCGGGATGCTTGCGGACTTGAACAAGTTCTCTCCGCGCAAGTCTAAGTAGACCGGATCGTTTCTTTGAAGAGCCCCGCGCCCGAAAACGGGAGTGGGGCTTTTTGTTTTTGAATTTGATCATAATGGTGGAATGCGTATGTCATTGATGTGCGGGATTGTGGCTACGGTTATTTTCCTTGCCAATTGTGCTCCGAAGATGGAAGAGGTAAAAAGCGCAGTGTCGTTTGCCCAAGATGATCATTCTTATGCCAAGCCTTTGGATGCCAGGGTTCTCCACAGTGAGTTGGATCTGCGGGTGGATTTCGAGAGAAGAGTCCTAAGCGGCACGGTTCTGCACAAGATCAACGGCAGCGGAAGGATTATTCTCGACTCAAAGGATTTGAAGATCGAGAAAGCAGAGGCTTCAGCCAACGGTCAGGACTTCAAGCCGACACAATTCAAGCTTGGCGTGCCGGACAAGATTCTTGGGGCTCCGCTCGAGGTCAGTTTGCCTGAGGGTACAGGATTTATCCGCATTAGCTATGAGACGAGCCCGTCTGCGGTGGCCTTGCAGTGGCTAACGGCTAAACAGACCGCCGGCAAAGTAGCTCCATATCTGTATACGCAAGGCGAGCCAATCTACACTCGCACCTGGATCCCGCTGCAGGATTCACCCGGTATTCGCATCACCTATAGGGCACGCATCCGTACGCAGCCGAATTTCTTTGCCGTGATGAGCGCAAACAATGATCAGCGCACGGCAGCACCGACAGGCGACTATTCGTTCGACATGACTCAGCCTGTGCCTCCGTACCTTCTGGCGCTGGCCGTTGGTGAAATTCAATTTCGGATGATTGGTGGCCGTACGGGTATCTATACAGAGAAGGCGATGCTGGATGATGCAGCCCATGAGTTCTCGGATCTCGATGCAATGGTTGCCTCGGCAGAACAGCTCTACGGAACTTACCGGTGGGATCGTTATGACGTGCTAGTGCTGCCGCCAAGCTTCCCAATCGGAGGCATGGAGAATCCACGCCTGACGTTTGCTACTCCTACGATTATTGCTGGTGACAAAAGCCTGGTTTCGTTGATATCGCATGAGCTGGCTCACAGTTGGAGCGGCAACCTGGTGACCAATGCCACCTGGAGCGATTTCTGGTTGAATGAAGGCTTTACAGTTTATGTGGAGCGCCGAATTCAAGAAGTGCTTTATGGAAAGCAGCGCAGCGAGATGGAATTTGCGATCGAGATTGGTGAATTGAAAGAAGAGATGACGAAGCTGCCGGAGAGAGATCAAATACTTCATGTCGACCTGAAGGGCCGCGACCCGGAGGAAGGCGTGACGCTGGTGCCATATGTGAAGGGCGCTTTGATGTTGCGGGCGATCGAAGAAGAAATTGGGCGAGATCGCTTTGACCCCTTCGTACGCGGGTATTTTGACCACTTCGCATTCCAGAGCATTACAACGGCAACCTTCGAGGCCTACCTGAAAGAGAAGCTGCCGAATTTGAGGCTCGATGTGAAGGAGTGGATCTATAAGCCTGGCCTTCCTGCCTCAACGCCCAAGATCAATTCTTTCCTGCTGAACACTGTCGATGAGGAAGTGGCGAATTGGAAGAAAGGGCAAGCCCCGAATACCAGGGAATGGGTTGCACAACAGTGGCTGCACTTCTTGCGTGCGATGCCTGCGTCCTTGACCTCCGAGCAGATGGTGAAGCTCGATAAGGACTACTCATTTACGAAGTCCAAAAATAGCGAGATCCTCGATGCCTGGTTGCTGCTGGCAATTCGACATAAGTACGCGCCAGCGCAGGTGGCACTGGAGGAGTTACTTGGGCGTGTGGGTCGCCAGAAATTCATCAAGCCGCTCTACCAGGAAATGGCCAAGACAGCAGAGGGTAAGAAACGGGCCAAGGCTCTGTTCGCAAAGAACAAAGAGAACTATCACCCGATTGCTGCGTCAGCAATCGAAGCTCTACTTGCGAAGTAGAAACTGGCCGACAAACATGACATCGATGCCGCTTGAGTAAAAGCTGCGAACGGCATCGCGTGGGCTGCAGACGAGCGCATCGCCAAAGAGATTGAAGCTGGTGTTGTAAAGGACAGGCAGGCCCGTGCGATCACCAGCGGCAATCAGAAGCCGGTGGAAGAGCGGGTTCTCGTCTTTGTCGACGACGTGTAGGCGGATGCCGTCTTCGCCCAGCAGGGCAGGCGCAAAACGGGCCCGGTATTCGGGCTTCACAGTTGCGACGCTAGCCAAATTGCGGGCGTTGGCGCTGCATTCAAAGTATTGCGCTGCATGCTCGGCAGGAACCGAAGCAGCAAATTTGCGGAAGGCTTCGCGATGTTTGATGAAGCTATTGAGGTTTTCAGTGGCGTAAGGATCCAGTGGCGAAGCAAGAATGCTTCGATTGCCCAAAGCACGGGGCCCAAACTCCATGCGGTCTTGAAACCAGGCGATGATGCGGTGTTCGGCAAGCTCAGTCAGGGCAGACTGGATTAGCTCGTCTGAGGTGAGCAGGAATTTTGGACTCAGCTTGCAATTCTCAAGTACCTTCTTGATGGCTTCTGAATCATAGGAAGGCCCGAGGGCCAGTGTTTGAAGTGGGAATCTGAGCCCACTGCCTGCAGCGTAGGCCGCGCCAATGGCTGTGCCTGCATTTCCGGCAGCAGCCTGTACATAGACATTGGTGAACTGCCCGGAAGCCTCAAAGGCGCGGACGAGGAGGGTGTTGAAGGCAACACCTCCGGCGAGGCAAAGGTTCTCTGACTTGCCGGCCATGGCGAGTGCGCATCGCTCAATGGCTCGTTGGAGGCCAGCGGCAATGTGAGGCTGAATAGATGACTGGGGCACTGAGCCATCAGACAAACCAAGGGCCTGATAGAACTTGGCACTGAAGCCGCCAGCACCGAGACGGTCTCGATCAAAATAACTGCGATCCAGCGACGGCCAGGATTCGGCCTGATAGCCGAGAACGGCTTCAAAGAGATCGACGAAGCGGTGGTCTCCAGCAGCCGACATCCATTGCACTTTGTGCTCATCGGCGCGAGAGGTGAAGCCAAGGAACTCAGTAACGCGCCCATACAGATCACCGAGGGAATCGGGGAAATAGGATTCTTTTTCGAGTTCAAGCTTGCCTGCGGTGGCTTGAAAACGAGCGGCACAGCGAAGGTCTCCAGCGCGGTCCAGGGTAAGGACTGTGGCATCGGTAAATCCGGATGCGTAGTATGCGCTGGCTGCGTGTGCCGTCTGGTGATCGAGGATCAGAAGCTTGGCATTTGGGAAGAGCTGTTTGACCCGCAAGCTGAGCAGACTATCGGGCGAAGCGCTCAGAGGGCGGGCAATCGCAACCTGATCAACATCTGCCGATTGCAGTTTGGCAATCGCGAGAGTAGCCTCGATTGCTTCAGTGGGCAGTGCGCCAGGGCTGTGGTTGCGGGCAATCTTGCGTTGTTCGATCGCAGCGACGATTTTGCCGTTGACGGCAAGAGCGCAGGCTGCATC
Organism: Bryobacter sp.; assembly: GCA_046590555.1. Taxonomy (GTDB): domain Bacteria; phylum Acidobacteriota; class Terriglobia; order Bryobacterales; family Bryobacteraceae; genus Bryobacter. The sequence goes on from JBKJUN010000049.1 coordinate 5,116, forward strand.
ATCCAGTAATCCGCCAAGCCCAATCACGTTCATACAGAAAGCAACCTTTCAATCGATTTTTTGCGGCCCAGTGCAGTAAAAACATGGAAGGCACTTGGGCCAACCGGCTGGCCGGTAAGCGCGGCACGTGATCCGTTAATCAGAATGCCGGCCTTGATACCGCGCTCTTCGGCGATCTTGCGGAGTGCGGCTTCGATGCCGGCTTCAGTGAATTCTGAAGTCGCTTCGAGACGAATTCCAAGATCTCGTAAGCCTTCGCGTGCGCCTGCGGCATTGAGCTTTTCAAGCGCAGCAGGGTTCATCTCGTAGTCGTCGGTAAAAAATGCACGGCAGAGAATCGCAAAGTCATTGAGGGTCGACATCCGCAAACGCAGAATGTCGACGACAGCGGGCAACTCTTCGTCCGAATACGGTATCGGCAGGCCGGCACGCAAGACGTTCTCGCGCACTAGTGGGGTGAGCTCTTCGAGCGGCATTGAGCGCAAGTGCTGCGAGTTCAGCCAGGTGGCCTTGGGGTCGATTGGATCGGCCTCGCTGAAGTTCACTACAGCATTAGAGCGGTTGATGCCCTCGAAGGAAAAAATATCGATCAGTTCCTGCCGTGACATCTGTTCGCGATTGTTCTTCGGGCTCCAGCCAAGCAAACAGAGGAAGTTGATGTAGGCATGAGGCAGAAAGCCTGCTGCCTCGTAGGTCATGACGCTTACGACGGGGCCATGTTTGCGCTTGGAAAGCTTGGCACCGTCGGGGGCTACCAGCAAAGGCAAGTGGGCAAATACCGGTACCGGTGCCCCAAGGGCCTCAAAGATCAGGATGTGCTTGAAAGTGTTAGACAGGTGATCCTGGCCACGAATGATGTGCGAGATCCGGATGTCGATATCATCGGCGCAGGATGCCATGTGGTAGGTTGGCATGCCGTTGGACCGTAGCAGAGCGAAGTCTTCAATGTCGTTGACACTCTTGGACTGGGTAGCGTAAACGGCATCTGGAAATTTGATGTAGCGGGCTTCGTGCCGAGGGACGCGGAAGCGTAAGACAAAGGGCTCGCCAGCATCTGCGCGCCGTTGGGATTCCTCGGCGCTCATCTCACGGGCATCGGAATTGAAGAGCCAGGTGCCAGGGCCTTCGCGGTCGTCATCTCCCTGGTGGGCGGATGTGAAGTCGCGATAGGCATGACCGGCCTCGAAAATCTGCCAGGCGAGGCGTTGGTGCAATTCGATGCGGTCGCTCTGCCGATACTGCTCATCCCAACTGAGACCAAGCCATTTGAGGCCGTCAAATATGGAATTGAGCGAGATCTCGGTATTGCGCTCGACGTCGGTGTCGTCGATGCGGAGGATCATCGTGCCTTGATTGTGGCGTGCGTAGAGCCAGTTAAAAATGAAGGTTCTGGCGCTGCCTATGTGCAAGTATCCCGTAGGCGAGGGGGCGAAGCGAACTCGGGGCATCAAACGCTCAGGATAGCATCGGGGGAAGCGCCGAGAGGCGATTCTCGAGGTCTTGAAGTTGCACAAGTGAGAGTTGCTCGGCCCGCAAACCGGCTTCCGGCTGCACGTCGATCGCGGCTCTCCCGTAAAAGGGGGCCAAGTTATTGCGTAAGGTTTTCCGCTTGTGGGCAAAGGCTCGCGAGGCAAATTTGAGGAATCGCCTGACTTCGGCAGCATCGAATATTTTGGGCTCAAGCAGAATCACCGCCGAATCGACCTTGGGTGGCGGGGAAAAAGATGAGGGCGGCACGTTGAATAAAATCGTCGCCTTTGCATGGACCTGAGTGAGGACACTGAGATAGCCGTAGTCGCGGTTGCCGTGTACTGCGGCCATTCGCATCGCAACTTCTTTCTGCACTAAAAAGACGGCTCGCTTCCAGGCTCCAGCCGCTTCAAAGACTTTGGATGCAATGGGCGAACTAATGTAGTAAGGCAAGTTGCCGGCGATCACGCAGGGAGCAAATTCCTGAAGGTTGGCATCGAGGACGTTTTGATGCCGCACCTCGAGGCGCGTATCGGTTACGAAGTAAAGAGCCAGGTGAGAGACCATGGCAGGATCAAGCTCAATCCCGATTACCTTAATTGCGCGTGGGAGGAGAAATCGTGTGAGGGCACCGCGCCCCGGGCCGATCTCAACCACCAGATCCTGCTCGCCATCCGGGCAGGCAGCAGCTGCAATTCGTTCGAGAACCGATTGGTCTCTGAGGAAATGTTGTCCGAATTTGCGGGGCAAATCAACCCTTCACGGTGATCGCCGAAGCACCGCGCCTCAGCGTCAGACGCAACTTCGAAGGGATGGCCTGGCCGAAGCTGGTGGCTGGCGTGAATTCAGTAAACAGGAGCGTGCGCTCGACACTGCGTCGCACTTCGAGATTCAATTTGGGGTTGCCTTCGACGACTCGATAGTCGGCGATGCGGCCCAGTTCGTCGATCGAGACTTCAATCTCGGCGTCGGCGGTGGGCGGCTCAAATGGAGCCAGGGTCTTTGCTGCCGGTTCTGTATATAAGGCAGTTGGGCGGTCGTCCATAAGACTATTGGCGCGCACAGGATTGATCTGAATGAACATGGTGAAAACCAAAACAGCGGCAGCGATGCCACCGGCGCAAGGCAGCGCAAAGGGCCGCATCATGTTTGCTTTCCACAATTCAAATCTGTTGTTAAGCCTGACCAGGAGAGCAGGCGCATTCGCCCACATCTGGCGGCGGGAGGATTCTTTGCTGGTAGCAATCTGGAGGGCAAGGCTCAGCTCATGGTTTGCCCGTCGCCGGGGCAAGGCCTTAAGCAGAGCGCGAACTTCGTGGTGTGCGTTTTCTTGTTGCATGATGCCTCCTTCTAGGATTGTCCTGTCACAGTTTGCGTCGACCAGCCAAATGCCTGAGCGGGCTTGAGCATTGCTTCGAGCTCTACCCGAAGCGCCTCGCGGCCACGCATGATTCGTGATTTCACGGTACCGGGCGAGATTTGCAAGACTTCGGCGATCTCGTCGTAGCTCATGTCCTCGATGTCGCGCAGAACAACAGCAGACCGAAAGACAGGGTTGATTTTAAGTAAGGCTTCTTCTATCAAAGCTCTAGTCTCATGGTCGGCCGTGAGATCGAACGGCGAACGGCAGCGATCAGGCAAGATATCAGCGAGGCCAACATGATTTTCTTCGCTTGGACCGATTCCAACTTCATTCTTTTTGTGGCGGCTGAACCAGCGCCTGTGGTTGTAGGCTTCATTGACGGCAATCCGGTAGATCCAAGTCTTCAAGGTGGACTTGCCTTGGAAGTGGCTCAGATTGCGATACACCTTCAGGAAAATCTCTTGCACCACATCAGGTGCATCTACCGGCTGGTTAAGCAACCGGTAGACCAGGTTGTACACGGGGTCTTCATAGGCGCACAGCAATTCTTCGAATGCTTCGTTTTCGCCCTGGCGGAGTCTTTCCACAAGGAGCGCGTCCTTATACACCTGTGCGGCTGGCTCGCCGCCTTCGTTACGAAATCCCAAACTGTTCTCGGCCATTTCCGGGCTCCTAACAGTGATCTTACCGCTCTGTTTGCTTGGACACCAGGGAGGCCTGTACAGTTCCTGCTAAGTTCAACTCATGTTTGATTGGCAACAAGAAGCAGAAATCCTTACCAACCGCTTTGGGACGGAACGGATGAGATCGGCGATTGAGACACTTTCAGAGGCCTATCGGGCCGGCCGAAATACGCTGGCTCCACGGCTCGATGACCAGATCTTGGTTGCGGCATATCTGGCTGTGCGCTTTCCGGCCACCTATGCGGCGAATCTTGCAGCGGGCAGTGCCATCGGCGACGCGATCACCGCCAGAGTTTCCGGCCTGGAATTTCGCCCTGCATCCTTACTGGATCTGGGAGCCGGCTGTGGCGCCGCCGCGCTTGCGGCTACTGAGCGGTGGCCCTCTATCAACCTCGTGACGGCTATCGAACAGATGCCGGCAATGGTGCATGTGGGCAAACAGGTTCTCCCTGATGCGATCTGGCGGACCAGTAAATTTGAGGAGACCCCTGAATTGTCTGTTCACGATGTCGTGGTTTGCAGCTATGCGTTGGGAGAAGGCCGCAGCGATTCGTTGCTGGTGGAAAAGGCATGGAAGGCTACCGGCCAACTGCTGATTCTGATCGAACCGGGTACGCCACGCGGCTTTACCGGGATTCTTGCCGCACGAACGCGACTAATTGAGCTTGGGGCCTCCATCCTGGCTCCCTGCCCTTCGGCGGCGAGCTGCCCGGCGAAGGATCTCGATTGGTGTCATTTTTCTGCCCGGCTTAATCGCAGCGCCCTGCACCGCAGGCTCAAGGGTGGCACTCTCGGCTACGAAGACGAGAAATTCAGCTATGTGGCGGCATGGCGCGGGGATTTAGCTGAGGGATGGCCACGGGTGTTGCGTCATCCGCTGATCCAGCCTGGCCGGATTGAGACCGAGCTGTGCCTGGCCCCAGAGCGTCGCCGTGTCGTCACAACAAAACGCAACAAGGATGGTTTCAAGCGGGCCCGAAAGCTAGGATGGGGGGATGCATTTGATGTCGCTCCTCCTGCTGGCGCAGACCTT